>DATCTA010000095.1:0-7220 GCA_036568165.1 Sulfurovum sp. | reverse complement strand
TTTATATAGCCAAGGGATACTTGCAGGCTGATTATGATGAAAGTGCAGCCAAAACCATCTTGGTCAAACTGATAGAAGCATTTCCTGGTTTAAAAAATTCAAAAGATGCATTGAAATTCCAACTTTTACCAAAATATCAATTTATGAACGGTATGCCTCGTTATGAAGATATGATAGAAGTGGCTTCTGGAAATGACCTTCTGGAAAAACTCACAGATAATAAGAGTGTTGCATTTATACAAACTTTGGAAAACGGTTCTACCCTTGCTGGTATCAACCTCTCAAAAAGAACACTTAACTTTACCAAAAGGATCGGTAGGAACAATGCAGCGATGCTTCCTTATCCTGTTCTTATTGAGAATGGAAAAGCAAAAATACTTGATCCGAAATATTATATTGCCTATATGTATCCTCTGTTACAGATGACTGAGTTTATGACGATAGCTACCATACCGGATGCGATGATAAAAGATTGTAAAAGAGCCTTTAAGCAAAAGAAAAAGAAGAAGTAATTGACTACCTTTCAAGGGGAACCCTTGAAGGCTGTCGTCAAGTGAGTATTATTTGGCTTTCTCCAAATACTTACCTTCAACAGTATCTACCTTGATCATTTCACCTTCAAGAATATGAAAAGGTACCTGTACTACAGCGCCACTTTCAAGTGTAGCCGGTTTTTTCCCTCCCTGAGAATCACCTTTGAAGTTTGGTGGTGTTTCTACGATCTTTAAAATAACTGTTTGAGGAATCTCGACTGAGATCGCTTTTCCTCCATGAAACAGAACTTCAGCTTCCATACCGTCTATCATAAAATCAAATGTATCTTTACCCACTTGCTCATGTGTAAGACCGATCTGTTCAAATGTTGTCGTATCCATAAACTGTAAAAATTCACCATCATCGTAAAGATACTGCATTGTCTTCTGTTCAAGTACAGGTACTTCAAATTTATCCCCTGCATGTACCGTTTTCTCAATGGTCTTACCTGTAGCAAGATTTTTGATCTTAATACGTACAAAAGCTGCTCCCTTACCTGGTTTAACATGTTGAAAGTCTGTTACCTTATAAGGGTTTCCTGTAATTTCGAGTCTGGTGCCTTTTTTGATATCACCCATTCCTATTGTAGCCATTTTAGCTCCTTAAAAATAATGCGTGATTATAGCAAATGGTTGTTAAAAGGTTAAAGTGGCATCCAAAAAGGATGCCTAAAAAGTAGATTATTTTGTAATAGATATATTCTGATGCTCTTGGACATCATCAGCTTTTTCAAAATCCATTGCTTTTGCATTATCCATCAGTACCGGTACAAAAAGCAGTGAAACAAATACAGCAGCAACAGTACCCGAGATAAGTGCCACACCAAGTCCACCGAACACAGGGTCCCCTGCCAGCAAAGCAGAACCCAATATAATAGCAACAGCAGTTAATGCAATAGGTTTTGCTCTTGTCGCTGCAGCTATCGCAATAGCACGACGCTTTTGGATCCCTTCTGTCTCCATCAGGGATTTGGCAAAATCTATAAGAAGCAGTGAGTTACGTGAACTTATTCCGATCAGTGCAATGAATCCTATCAAGGAAGTTGCTGTCAGGAAGAAGGTCTCCGAGGTGAACCAATTGGCAACCCAGTGCCCGACTATCACCCCTATAAGAGATAGGAATGAACCTAACAGTACAATACCGCTAATAGCAAAGCTCTTGTAATAGATGACCAGCAATAAGAATATCAATATCAAAGCAGCGATAAAGGCAGCACCTAGATCCCTAAAAGTATCAAGTGTGACCTTCATCTCACCATCCCAGCGTATCAGGAACGCTTCACCCGTTTTTTTATCTTTGAGGGTAAAATCAAACATATAGGTTGAGATACCCGCTTTGGTAATGTCATACTCTTCAGCAAATTTGTCAAGCATCACACTACGGGCATCTAACAATGGATAAACCTGGGAAACCATATCTGTCTCTGCGATCACATTCACCATACGAGAAAGATCTTTATGCATGATCATAGGACTTGACTTTACTTTACGTATATTGACCACTTCACTCAGCGGTACCATCATTCCTTCCATATTCATAAGGTTCAATGAGGAGAGCTTGCTCTGCAAGGCATCCATGCTCTCATTGACCAGACTTTTCGTTTTTACATCCAGTATCAAAAATACCGGTATCTGGTCTGGAGCATCTTTAGAGTTTTTGTGTGCAATGACCATTCCTTCAAACGCAAGATACAAGATATTATTGACCTGTTCTACACTCAAACCGCTTCTGGCAACCTTCTCTTTATCCGGAATGAGTTCGAACTTTTCATAGATATCATCCGCCATGATATCTATGTCGACAAGACCTTCAGTCTGCTGTAAAATATTTGCTATTTGAGTCGAAATAGTTCGCGTCTTCTTTAAATTATTACCATGTACTTCAACCACGATTGAAGCAAGTGTCGGTGGGCCTGACGGTTGTTCAATAAATTTGATATTTGTGCCTTCCACTACAGGCAAACAGGATTTTTTGATCAAAGGTCTTAAACGTTTTACCATAAGAAATGAGGGTTCGTCACGATGGTGTTTATCTGTAAGATTCACCGCTATCTCTGCTACATCCTCTGTTCGTTTCATACTGGCACCTTTGACAAGACCTGCATAATCAAGCGGGATCCCCTGTCCTATGAAAAGTTCTATATTCTTCACTTCGTCTTCTTTTTTCAAGAAATCGATCACACATGAACTCACCGCCTTGGTCTGTTCAACGGAAGAACCAGTAGGTGTATCGATATAGATAGAAAATGTATTGTCACTTTTTCCCGGAAGCATTTTCGCCAGCACCAATTTTGTAGGGAACATTAAAAGTGAAATGAAAAATGCTGCCGCTGTTAACATGATCACCTTTTTTTTCTTTGCAGCATCATCAAGGATACTATAAATAAAATCTTCTAATTTTTTCATTATTCAGCTCCTTCATGATGCCCATGCTGCGGTTTTTTGAGTAATTTCAAACTTAAATACGGTGTAAATATATAAGCAACAAAAAGTGATGCAAGCAGTGCAACAGGGACATTATACGGGATCGGTTTCATAAATGAACCCATCATGCCCCCGACAAATGCCATCGGAACCATGGTCAGGATGATCGCCAAAGTAGCGATATTCGTAGGTGCACCTATCTCATCTGTTGCCTCCACCAAAAGATCTTCCATCTCTTTATCTTCTACCCCATGACTATGCAAGTGTCTATGAATATTTTCAATAACAATGATCGCCGCATCCACAAGCAGACCCAGGGAGAGCAAGAGTGCAAAAAGTGTGATCCTGTTCATCGTTTGACCTGTCATCCATGCAGTAAACAGTGTTACTGCCAAAATAGCCGGTACGGTAAACGTAACGATAATAGACTCTCTCCATCCCAAAGCAAAGACCAGCATCAATGCTATAATAATGATCGTAATGATCAAATGATGCATCAGTTCATTAACAGCTTCATTTGCCCTTACACCATAATTTCTGGTGATCAGATATCCTATACCCAATTGTTCCAGATCTTTTTCAAAACCTTTGAGTATGTCGATAACATCTTCAGCAACAAAAACGGCATTGGTTCCCGCCAATTTTGCGATCGTCAGCGTGATCTGGTTTTTTTCCTCACTCATTCCCGCTTTCTTCTCTTCAGAAGCACTTATCTCTACTGATCTGTCTTTGTTCTCTTCTCTCAAGAATATCTTGGCTGTTTGGAAATTTTGTATATCTACACCACTGGTCACCGAAGCGACATCTTTTAAGTAAATAGGTGAACCCATATATTGTGCAACGATCACATTTCCTACGTCTTCTATACTTTCAATCGCATTTTTTACACCAAATATCACCAACTGGTTCTTTTTTGTTCTTCCTTTTACATCAGGAACATCCACAGCGATAGACTGTACTGCTTTCATGATCTGGCCCAAAGAGAGGTGATATGCCGAAAGTTTTCCCATATCTACTTCTATGTTGTATTGTGCTTTTCTGGCACCTTTGAGTGTTGTTTTAGCTACATTATCAACTGCATTTATCTTTTGCTGTACTTTTCTTACCATTTGAAAAAGTGCAACATCATCAATAGTACTTTTTGTTTTTGGATAAAAGGCCACTGTTACAATAGGAATATCAATATCGATATCAAAAGGCTTTACGCTGGGCTGCATGACGCCCTTGGGCATGATATCCATATTTTGCATGACTTTGTCATAGAGTTTCAAATTTGAATCTTCTCTATTCTCACCGATATAGTACATAACATTGACAACACCTACATTTTCCATTGCCATTCCATAGACATGTTCTATACCGCGTACTTCACGCAATTTACGCTCAAGTGGATTCACAATGATATTCTCTATTTCTCTTGGTGATGCACCTGGCATAGCAACGATCACTGCACCACCTGAAATAGCGATCTGCGGATCTTCTTCTCTTGGCATTGTATTAAGTGCTATATATCCCACAAGCAGTAACATCACACCCAGAACTACTGTCAAAGGATTGAGCAAAAATCCTTTTGCCAGTTTTCCTGCTACGTTAACGATCTCATACTCTTTTTTTGCTTCCATTACAACCTACCTGATCATTATTTTGGCATACATTCCCGGATACACAGAGGAACGGCCGTTACTGTCAAATTTCATTTTGATCTTAAACTTATGTGTCATGGGATTTGAGCTTGGAATGATCGAAGAGATAGATCCTTGTGTTACTAGTCCAATAGAAGGTATCTCGATCTCAACCTTTTTTCCTAAATGTATGTATCTCAACTGTGTTTCGCTTAACTCTGAAACGATGGTCAACCTGCTAAGATCGGTTAAAACAACTGCTGGCATTCCTGGGATGGCCATTTCACCTTCATTCAGACGTTTATCTACGATAACACCGTCATTTGGGGCATGGATCTTCAAATAGTTATACTGGTTTATCACTTCATCCTTTTTAGCCAATGCCTGTTTTACCTGCTGTTCTGCTATCTCAACCATATCTTTAAGGTTTTTTTCTGAAAGCTGGAGCATTTCAAACTCATATTTTGAGACCATTTTTTTCTGGTAGAGTCTCTCATGTCTGGCAAGATTTGTCAAGACATTGTTGTATTGGTTTTTATTCATTTGGAGTGAAAGCCTTGCCTGCGATATTGCCAGGTCCACTTGTCTCTCGGCTGATTCTATCTCTTTTGAGTCTATCTCATAGAGAAGCTGACCTTTTTTGACAATATCACCTTCAGATACTGCCATATGCTTCACATAACCCATATAACGGCTGGTTATCATCTTTTGATTGTCAGACACTACAGAACCGCTCAGTTCGATCTCCACCGCATGTAGTGATACTGATACCAAAAGTAAGACAATTGATCTCATAAATCCATTCATACGTCACCTCCTCTGTTTAATATACTGTTTAGTTCAAATATCTTTGTATTGCGTTCGTTCTTCAGGGTAAGCAACTTCAAAAGGACTTCCAGTTCTGTCGACTGTTTTATGAGAACATCTGAAATAGAGACAATCCCCTCTTTGTATCTTGAACGATAATTTTCATAGACTTTTTTTGCAAAATGTAACTGTTTCTGATAGTTTTTTACATCTGCACTCTTGCTCAATATCTCCGTTTCAAGTTTTTTGACCTTCAGTGCAATTCCCGATTTGGCCAAAGCAACCTGGTCCTGTACTTTGAGATGATTTACCTTTGCCTTTTCAAGATTTGCAGCATCCACACCGCCATTAAAGATATTCCATGTCAGCTGTACCCCCACAGTATACGAGTCTTTCTGCGAAAAATCATTCCACAATTCATCATCTGCACTTCCATATTCTCCGAATGCACCAACAGTTGGAAGGTAGTTTGCCTTTTCAACATCCATTGCCATCTCGCTGATCTTCAATCCCAAAAGTGCTTTTTGTATATCAATATTATTTGATTCAATTTCACCACTGTCTATCGTCGGCATAGGTGCCATCTCACTCACCTTATTGATCGAATCCACCTCTTCATTCAACAAAAAAGATAAGAACTGGTACGCAAGGTCTCTGTTTAGTTTGGCCTGGTTATGCATACTTTCTACCTCTGCCCTGCGTGACTGGACCTCAAGTAGATCGATCTCCTGTGCATAACCTTCTTCTCTCATAGTTTTTACGATCTCTTCCAAACGGTTGATATTTTTAATGATCTTGGAGAGATTAATGATGTAGTTTTCTACCAGAGATATATCATAAAAGGCTTTTTTCGTCTGAAAGATTTTTTCATTAAGAAGCTTTTGGGTGTCCCATTGACTCATACGATGTAACGCTTCTGTAATACGCCCGTACTCTGTCAGCTTTCCGCCGGTGTAAAGCGGGAGCATATAAGAGACCTTTGTCTGATAGTGGTTTCTAGCTTCTGGAAAGTTTAAATCAGTCGGTTGCACAGCCAATATATCAGTTGTTCCAGGTGGTGGATTTAAAAAATCACTAAAACCAAAATCACCGAATGTGGCTTCCCTGCTTTGCAGTTTAAATCCAAATACATTCCCTGCATCATTGGAGCGCATACCTGCTACACTCACATCCATCTTACCATAATTTTGGCCTTTGGCAGCTGCTGCCTCATAGGCCTTCATCTGCTCATTGAAATGTGAGATCTTCAGTTCCAGATTATTGCTTTTAAGCATAGAGATCGCTTGATTGATATTGAGGTTGCTCAACCCGGCAAATAACGGCCATGACAAAAGAAAAATAAGATATTTTTTCATGATATACACTCCATTCACCCAAGATTAGTTTATATTATAACCAAAGTAATGCATCTTAGTATAAAAAGTTTATACTAATAAGACATTATTATATCAATTATAACTTAATGTAATGTTTAGTGTCTATATATAGTATGCTGTAATAGTAAAAAATGTGATTGAATTGATAAAAATACCAGTTAATATATAAAGAAGCAGCTAAGTGGGAAACCCACCCAGCATTTTAGAGAGTAGCGTGTGAAACGCTGATGCATGCTTTTAAAGCAGCAAGTTGTTCAAGAAGTTCTTTTTTAATTTGCCCATCTACACGTACAACAGCAAGTGCTTGCTTTTTGCTGTCACGTCCAAGTCTGAAGTCAGATATATTCAAACCATTCTCTGCCATGATTCTACCTACATCACCGATGACACCCGGAGTGTCCGTATTTCTGAAGAAGACCATTGTTCCTTTTGGTTCAACATCCAAGATATACTCATCG
>DATCTA010000094.1:0-6446 GCA_036568165.1 Sulfurovum sp. | reverse complement strand
TGTAGATCGATTATATCACAATTTTTGAACTATTTTTTACCTTTTAGCAATCCTGCCATCATTGCCTGCATTCGCAACCACATTTTATGATCTATGGCAGGGAAACCTGCATAGGTCTTTCCGCCTTCAAGAGATTTGGTGACTCCGCCTTTCCCCGCGATCGTTGCAAAATCACCTACTTTTAAATGTCCGGCAGTAGCACTCTGGCCACCCATTACCACATTTCTTCCTAATGTAGTTGACCCTGCAAGTCCGACCTGTGCTGCACACAGTGAATGTTCTCCAACATCACAGTTATGCGCGATCTGTATCAGGTTATCCAGTTTCGTACCTTTACGTATATAGGTACTGCCAAATACTGCTCTGTCTATGGCACAGTTTGCACCGATCTCAACATTATCTTCTACCACCACATTACCGTTCTGATAGATCTTTACATGTTCACCACGCTTCGTATGAGCAAAACCATACCCGTCACAACCTATCACGGTACCGCTGTGTATTATACACTCTGCACCGATCTTTGTGTGGTGGTAGAGCGTTACATTGGGGTGAAGCAGAGTCCCTGAACCCACCGTGACATTGTCTCCAAGATAGCACCCTGCCATGATGATTACATTGTCGCCCAATGTCACATTTTTACCAAAACTCACACGTTCATCTATATCACAATCCTTGCCCGTCTTAGGCGCTTCGCCTTTGCTCTCAAGCTTGTGTGCAAAGAACTTCGAGGCCAATGCCAATTTAAGATAGGCTTCATCCGTAATAAGAGCGATCGTTCCAACAGGCAACAAGGCTGCATGTTTTGCATCAATCAGTACGGCAGCCGCTTTGGTATCTGAGAGCTGAGAAGCATATTTGCTGTCACTGAAAAAACTGAGTTGTGTAGAAGTAGCTTCACTTAACGTATGGATACCATCTATCATGATATCCTCACCTTGAAAATCTATACCGATACTTTTGGTTATGGCTGAGAGTGGGTAAGTCATAAAGTTATCCTTTTAACTTAAGTAGATGTCACTTCTCTATTCAAGAAGTGACAGAAATAGCTAATTGTTATCTTTCAATAGCTACCACACCACTGCGCACGATCTCCATTGGATTATAGCGCTGTGTTGCTTCTATAAAATGCTGTATACGTCCAGGTTCATCTGCCACCATGGTGATGATCATCTCCCTTCCAACATTTACAATACCGCCATTATAGGCTGCACATAATGCACCGATATCACTTAAATTCTCTGTGATAGGGAATTTTGCCAATACCATCTCTTTTTCTACCATCTCCTCATGCTCGATGACCTTGTAGACAGGAATGAGCTTATGCAGCTGCTTGGTGATCTGCTCCATTACCTTAGGAGAACCGTTGGTTTCGATCGTGATGTGTGACATCTCACTGTCTGGAATAGGTGCTACAGTAAGTGATGCGATGTTGTACCCGCGTGCCGCAAAAAGGGAAGTAACACGTGCAAGAACAGAACTCTCGTTGAGTACAATGACAGAAATAACTCGTCTTTCATTAATTGAATTTGCCATTATTTCTCTCCTTTTTGAGGTAACATCATGTTAAAGAGTGCACCACCTGCCGGTACCATAGGAAGTACGTTTTCAAAACGGTTAACGGCAACATTCATGAAGCAGACTTTGTCTTGTTCTATCGCATCTTTGATCGCTGCATCAAACTCTTCTTTGGTCGTAACATCATACCCTATACCTCCGCATGCTTCCGCTAGCGCTTTCCAGTTTGGCTGGAATGTAAGATCTGTCTCAGAGTAGCGTTTTTCATAAAAAAACGACTGCCACTGTCTAACCATACCTAAAAAATGGTTATTGAGTATGAGGTTGATAACAGGTATCTTGTATTCTGCTGCCGTTACCAATTCCTGCATATTCATAAGGATAGAACCGTCACCTGTAACATTGATAACCGTTTTATCAGGAAACGCTCTTTTTACACCTATTGCAGCCGGAAAACCAAATCCCATCGTTCCTAAACCACCTGAATTGATCCACTGACGCGGTCTGTCAAATGGGAAGTGCTGTGCTGCCCACATCTGGTGCTGACCAACGTCTGAAGTGATGATCGCATTTTCACCCACAAGCTCACCGATACGCTCTATCGCCCATTGCGGTTTGATCACCTCATCAGAATCAACATACGATTGAGGGTGAAGTTCATCATAACGCTTGAGAATGTCTCTCCATGCCTGGTATCTGTCTGTATTGATACCATCAAGCAGCGGGATCATCACATTAAGAACTTCACTCACATCTCCAACTATAGGATAATCAACATCAACCAGTTTACCAATATTGGCTGCATCGATATCAACATGAATGATATCCGCATACTTGGCAAATTCAGAAAGCTTTCCTGTTACCCTGTCATCAAATCTTGCACCAAGTGATATTACCAGGTCCGTTTCTGACATCGCCATGTTTGATGCATAGTTACCATGCATCCCCAACATACCAAGAAGCAATGGGTTCTTTGCACCCATTACACCTCTTGCCATCAAAGTTTCAACGGTTGGTATCTGTGTTTTTTTTGCCAGTTCGCGTACAAGTTCACTTGCATTTGAAAGTACAACACCTCCACCGATGTAAAGCAGAGGCTTCTTCGCTTTTCTGATCGCTTCAACTGCTTTTTCTATCTGCTTTTTGTTCCCTTTGTATGTAGGTTTATAGGTAGGTATATCCACCGAATCAGGGTAGACGAACTCTCCAATATCTACCGTGATGTCCTTAGGGATATCTACAAGAACCGGTCCAGGTCTCCCAGAACGTGCGATATAAAACGCTTCTTTTAGTACGCGAGGAAGTTCCTCCAATGAACGTACGAGGAAATTATGTTTAGTACATGGTCTGGAGATACCCACTGCATCGATCTCCTGAAACCCGTCTGTACCAATAAGTGAGGATGGAACCTGTCCTGAGATGACAACCATAGGAATAGAGTCCATATATGCAGTAGCAAGACCGGTGACTGCGTTAGTGAACCCCGGTCCGCTGGTTACCATCGCAACACCTACTTCACCGGTAGCTCTGGCATAACCATCTGCTGCATGAACAGCTGCCTGCTCATGACGGTTCAAAATGTGCTCAAACCCCTCTTGCTTATATATTTCATCGTAAACGTGCATGATAGCTCCGCCAGGATAACCAAATACGGTCTTAACACCCTCTGCGATAATTGCTTCACACACCATTTGTGCACCACTCATCTGCATGGTTTACACTCCATTATAAAATTTTTTTTGATTATAGCTAAAAAAGATTAGAGTTTTAGACATCTTTCATGCATAACTCTATCGCTACTCCTTCACGCAAGCCGTCATCTATGATCACACAGCTCTCAAACCCCAATATGCCAAAAAGTTGTTTATAAATCAAGATACCTGCCGCGATGAGATCTGACCTTCCTGTTCCGACCGTTACTTCTCTTTGTTCAAACGGCATAGAGAGTAACTCTTTAAGATAGATATCCAGCTCATCTACCTCCAATGAAGTCCCATTGATCTTTGAGGCATCATAGGTTTCATAATTTAGGCCATGTTTCATAGCAGCAACCGTAGTAGGTGTCCCTGCTGTAGCTACAAACACATTCACTTTACCATACTTTTCATATACTTCAGAACAAAAATGCTGCATCTTGGACATTTCTTGGGGAAGTACCTTTTCTATCTCTTCAAGTGTGCCATAGGTTTGTGCAATCGTCACGATACCTACAGGAAAACTTTGCGTGATCGTCACGTCTTCATAATGAAAGATCAGTTCTGTCGATCCCCCTCCTATGTCCACAAGTACGAAACTCTGTGATGGATGATCCAATGTCAAGAGTCTGTTTTTGACCGCAAGCAGTGTCAGTCTCGCTTCTTCTTCTCCAGAAATGATCTCAAATACCACATCGGTTTCTTCTTTGATCCGTAAAAGCACTTGCTCTGAATTAGCTGCTCTGCGTACCGCTTCTGTAGTAACAGCTTTCACAACAGAAGTAGAAAAATCCATCTGTTGTTTGGCTTCTTTGATGGCAGAGATCACCCTCTCTATCGCTTCATCCCCTATGACACCATACTTGGCTAAACCATCTGCTGTTTTGACTATCTTTTCATATTCGGATACCTGTTTCCCTGTGTCACAGTCATACTCTAGTACACGTAAAGTATTTGAACCAAGGTCTATTGCTACCATCAATACTCTTCTTTAAAAGAAAACCCGGCCTCTTTTAGATTTGTTCTTATCAGTTCCTGGTGCTCTACACCTTTCGTCTCAAGCGCTACCGAGACATGCGCATCACCGAACTCCAGATCTATGGAAGTTCTGTCATATCCTATCTGTACGATATTCGCACCGATCCTTGTGAGTATCTCGGTAAAGGACTGCAGGGCACCCGGTTTGTCTACAAGCGTCACCAGGAGTTTCATTTTACGTGCGGACTTCATAAGCCCTTTTTCTATGATAAGTGAGAGCATCGTAACGTCTATATTGCCCCCGCTGATCACCACAGCCACTTTTGAGCCTTTAGGCAGATCGATCTTCCCGTGCAAAAGGGCTGCTACTCCAACTGCACCAGCACCTTCTACCAATACCTTTTGTTTTTCCAGTAAAAAGAGTATGGCAGCTGCAATCTCATCTTCTCCTACTGTCTGAAACATATCTACATTGTTCAAGATATACTCCAAAGTGATCGGAGAGGTATCGCGAACGGCAATACCGTCTGCGATCGTTCTCACATAGGTAGTATCTATAGCTGTTTTAGCATCATAAGAGTTTTTCATGGCCGGTGCCCCTGTTGCAGAGACACCTATGACCTTGCATGCTGGATTAAGGGCTTTGCTCGCTACGGATATACCGGAGATCAATCCACCTCCTCCTACTGGAACAACCAGTGCATCAATATCTTCCAACTCTCCAAATATCTCCAGAGCAATCGTACCCTGTCCTGACATGACTTCATCATCTGCGAAGGGATGCACAAAAGCATAGTTGTTCTCTTTTCCGTAGGTCACGGCATAGGCATAGGCTTCATCGTAATTCGCACCATGGAGTATGACATTGGCACCGAACTCTTTTACTCCCATCACTTTGGTAAGCGGTGTTGACTCAGGCATAATGATCGTTGCTTCAATACCAAAATATTTTGCCGAAAAAGCGACGCCCTGAGCATGGTTTCCTGCTGATGCGGCGACCACTCCGCCTCTATCACCTGCTTCTATAAGAGAGGCGATTTTATTGAAAGCACCTCTGAGTTTGAATGCACCCGTACGCTGCAGGTTCTCTTTTTTCAGATATACTTCATAACCGCTTAACTGGCTTAAAATAGGTGCATAAGAAAAGGGGGTTCTGTGCGCTACACTGGCCACTCTATCGTATGCTTTTTCTATACTTTTTAAGTCTAACATTATCTTTCCTAGATATTATATTGTACGAAGTATATCAAAATTAAGGAAAAAGCATGGAATGTGAAATGCCGCTCATCAACTCCAACCCTGAAGAGATGAAAGAAATATTTGAAAGCGTCAAGACGATCGCCATACTCGGTCTCTCTCCTGATGAGAGCAAAGCAAGCAATATGGTTGCAAGATATCTTCAAAATGCAGGGTATAAGATCGTACCGGTCTATCCGAAAGAAGATGAAATACTCGGAGAAAAAGTCTACCGTTCCCTGGCAGAGATACCTTTTGAGATCGATATGGTCAAGATCTTTAGAAAACCCAATGCATTTGATGCGATCGCAGATGCCTGTATCGCACGAGGTGATGTAAAAGTATTTTGGGGACAGTTGGGGCTAGTCAACAATGCTGCAGCACAAAAGGCCAAAGATGCAGGTATGAAGGTAGTACAAAACTACTGTACCAAACTTGAACACAAGGCATTGATGCACTAACATCTCATGGGCAGGGTTTTATAAAAATCCTGCTCTTTTCAAACTATCATAAATTTCCACCCTACTTTTTACGTAAAAACACGCCGCTCTCTACATGTGACGTATGCGGAAACTGATCATACATTGCCGCTTCTACCACTTCATGTGTTTTCACTAATGTTTCCAGATCCCTTGCAAGTGTTTCAGGGTTACAAGAGATATAAATGATATTTTCTATATTTGAAATGAGTTCTATGGTCCCTTCATCCAACCCGGCTCTTGGAGGGTCGACCAAGACAGTACTGAAATTATAACTCTCAAGATCTATGCCTTTAAGTCTCGAAAATTCCCTTACACCGTTCAATGCTTCAGTCATCTCTTCAGATGCCAATCTTGCAAACGTAATGTTCTCGATACCATTAAGTTCACAATTCTGCAATGCCGCATGAATGGATCGCTTACTTATCTCTGTTGCCAGAACCTTCTCAAAATAACCTGACAGCGGCAGTGTAAAATTACCCAATCCGCAGTAACTCTCAAGAAAATCGCCATATCCGACTTTTTTCGCCTGTTTGATAGC
>DATCTA010000093.1:0-3069 GCA_036568165.1 Sulfurovum sp. | reverse complement strand
GAAATCATATCTTGATGTTGCAAAGTGTAAGACTAGCAATAAAGATTATATGCCAAAGGTACTATGTATCGGGGCTGAAGGCGGTTGGATAGACTATGAAGTTGATCTACTTTGCCAACAAGGTTGTACATCAGTTAGTTTGGGAGAAAGGATATTAAGAACACAAACTGTGGTTAGTGTGTTACTCGGTGATTGGTTAAAGGTATGAGAATAAGCAAATAATGCTATCATGCCAGCAAAGATCATCTCAACTCCAAAAGGAAACGCGCTATGTATACAGTACAAATGGAAAAAGAGTGTTCATGTTTCAAAAAAAGTGAATATGCCAATAATGTGACGTTTGAAACACAACAAGAAGCCTACAAGTATGCAACCACGGTCGCTGAATTTATGAATGAAGAATTTTGTGGTACACACAACTTTACAGCACATAAAGGGGAGGGTGACTACTTTCTCATAAGAGTGGCTATTAATCCAGAGGCTGTGGGTATTACGCCTCATGTGAGTTGTGATGTTGGATGTACTGCTACGGATAAGTGGTCGTTAGAGTCCAACGACAAATCAGATAAATAAGATTCTAATTTTTAACCTTGCTCATCATCTTACGCCAATCGGTATCGAAGTTTTTAAATATATAGTCTTCGGCGTGAGGTATCGTGCATCCTGAGCAGTCCTGGTGTATGCCATCTCCGATAACAGCCCGTTTTCCTCGTTTGGAACTAATGGAACAGGTCGAATGGAAGACCAGGCCTTCTTCTTTAGGAGGATTTTGGTAAAACCTGAAGTGAGGACACCCGCACATGTAGCAGTTGAGCTCATACATCTCGTGGCATTTGGTATTTGTGGCATAAAGTTCGCAAAAATCCGGCTCATTCTCTACCATGTTCTCAAAAATGAAGTACTGGACAATGTCATATTCATCGAGCCCCTGGGCCTGGAGTTTTTGTACGATGGCTGCATGTTTTTGTGCATGTGATTCAAACCAGTCGTTGTATGTCATGAAGCATCCTTATTTTCTGTTTCAAATATCATAATGAAAGCTTACTTTAACATTCCTGCAAGATATCCGCTTGCAAAAGACCACTGCAAATTGTACCCGCCGCATGGTCCGTCTATGTTCATCACTTCGCCACAGAAATAGAGTCCTTTGAGTTTTTTACTCTGCATCGTATAGGGGTCGATCTCTTTAAGGTGTATGCCTCCCCGCGTGATCATCGCCATTTTAAAACCGTCATGTCCATTGATGGTAAGGGGTGTCCATGCGAGAAGTTTGATGAGTTTATCTCTTGCCATTCCAGTTTGTTTACTTAAGGCCATGGCGGGGTCAACCTCTGCCATTTTACACAATTCGAGGCTTACAGACTCAGGTAGCAGTGCTTGCAGCAGTTGCAGCGTGTTTCTATGGGGATCTTTTGCGATCTCCAGTTTGAAATGCTCTCGGATCTGCTCTTCATTCATACCTTTGGTAAGATTTACAAGCACGGGTACTTCATCAAATTTACCCAAGATCGGAGTGATCTCCCTGGAAAAATCCAACACCACTGGACCTCTGATCCCATCTTTCGTGAAAATGAGGTCTCCCTTGGCAGACAGCTTTTTATATTTTTTCATATCAACACGCATTTCGACCTTTGCAATGGTGTCAGCCCTGCAATTTTCTACCCATGATTCTTTCGTTTTTAGCGGCATCATGGCCGGATAGACATCTGTTACCGTATGGCCTACAGTCTGGGCCATATCGTAACCGTCACCCTCTGCACCAAGAACAGGATACCCTAAACCGCCTGTGGCTACCACAACGTTATGGCACAGAAAGCTGTCTGTCAAAGTAGTAACACCTGTGATACGCTCTCCGTTATGCTCCAGGGTTTCTACTTTTTGAGAGCATAGTACCTTTACACCAAGATTTTGCATCTCTTTTGCCAAGGCATCAATAATCGTAGATGAGCTATGTGTAACAGGAAAGACACGGTATCCGTCCGGTGCATGACTTTCTACACCGATCTCTTTAAAAAAAGCTATAAGTGCTTTATGGTCCATAGCATCCAGAGCAGGGCTCATGAAACGTCCATCTCGTCCGAAACGTGCCATAAAGTCTTCATTGGTAAGTGTGTTGGTCAAATTGCAGCGACCGCCGCCCGTTGCTTTTAGTTTTGCACCTATCTTCGAAAGTTTTTCCAGAAGCAATACAGATCTGCCATTACGTGCAGCTGTAATAGCTGCCATCATACCAGCTGCTCCGGAACCAATAACGATAAGATCATATTTTGACACAGAAGATCCCTTTGACAAAGATACCGCCATGATATCAAAATCTTCTATAAACCCATCATGGTGTACAAGTGTCTAGAGTCCAAATGCACGACCAAAATCATACATTTTAATAAATAATTTGTTAGTGACAGGACCACCGTGCACTTTTACTCTTCCCGTGAACATATCGATAATGATCTTATCGCCGGCAAGATGGCGCTTGATAGAAAAATTATTGTCATCGATAACAGCTTTTCCGCTCAATATATATCGAGAAGAATACATATCATATGTTACTTTATGGGCACGTCCTTTAAAACTGTGTTTTTCATGCTTGAATTCAAATGTAACGAATCCTCCTATTGCTTCATACATTCTGGTTTCATTGTTTTCATCAAGATATACGTTCACTCTGTCTGCATGCAGCCAACTGTTGTCTATGGATAATTTGGCATTACCTACAAACTGTACTTCTTTGTCTCCAGCTACTACCTTGTCAGCATTGATCTCCATTCTTCCTGCAAAAAGAACTTGGGTACATATGAGAAAAAGAATAATTTTAAGAATGTGCATCATATATCCTGTAAATTCTTTCATTCAAAGATAGATTCTTGAAAGATTATTTTTATATGATATCAAAATTTATATAGATTTGTTTTTCTTAAGAACATTTATATGAAAATCAATAAAAATATTTGATAATTTTTTCATATTATCTTCAAATTACATACATTCATATTCAAAATCTATTTCCATATATTTCATCTATGTTAAAATAGTGTTATTCCAAATTTAAGGTGTTTGATGACGTTTACC
>DATCTA010000092.1:0-23374 GCA_036568165.1 Sulfurovum sp. | reverse complement strand
CTTGTCACTGTAAACGACCTTGAAAGCGAAGCATTTCGAGAACAGTGACAACTTTTGTTTTACTTTTCTAGAAAAGTAAAGTGGAAACAACATCACAATTAAAGCAAAAGAAAATATATTTAAATTAAAAAAGTATAGAAGATTCATTCCCATCAAGAAGATGGGAACTTTAAAAGATTAATAAGAAAATTTATACCCGCGTCTACGCACAGTATGGATCACCTGGAACCCAAGGATACTCTTCAAACGTTTACGGATCTGGTTGATAGCCACTTCAACAGTATTATCACTGACATACTCAGGCTCTTCCCAAAGTGCATTAATGATCTCATCTTTTGAAAAAACACGCTGTTTACGAAGTGCAAGGTACGCCAAGATATCAAATGTTTTGCCGTTGAGAGAGACGATCTTCTCATCATACTCTATCTTTTTATTGGCAATGTCAATGACAAGCTTATCTATGTTCACCTGTGTACCAAAAAGATGTCTCATGTTCGCCAATACTCTTGCAGCGATAAGATCCGGGTATTCACAGTGCTGATAGATCACATCATCTACACCCAAAGCGAAGAAGGCAGCTTGGGCTCTCACATTGTTTGTGAGTATCATGATCTTCGTTTCACTCTTTTTCTTTTTCACTTCATTGACATAACGTTCAAGTGAAAACTTCACACCCTCATCAACAATTACTACAAGTTCATAGTGCCTAAAGTCCGTAAAATTGGTCGCATCATACATATCTTTTGCATTATCAACAATACAAATGAAGTATTTATCTAATTCTTTTTCAAGTTCTTTGACGTATTCGTCATTGAAACCTACAGTTAATATTCTCATTCTTTTCCATTCAATGGTAATCCCAACAAAACTTAAATTTTGTCGACTTTTCTCTATTTATTAGCGTATTTATAGCTAAATCAACCTTATTTAAAAATAAAAGTAAGTTTAAGTATTGGATTATTTTATACGTTTTTAACGAGATTTAAGTACTCTTATGTACTCTTTTTTAGGTGAAGAAAAAATTGATTGACCATTAGCAGAGCTAAACCCTGCCAACTTACCTCAACATTAAGAATTTATAATGATTTGATCGCTTTTATATAGACTCTTTTGGGTGCAGGATAGCCTTCGACTGTCTTGGTATCATCATTGGGGTCAAGGAAGTCTTCAAGACTTTGTGTGTCTATCCACTCTGTTTTTCTCTGTTCCGTTGGTTCTGTTTTCATGATCTCCAACACTTCTACACTTTCAAATCCTGCTCTGTAACACCAGTTCTTTAAAGCGTTCACAGTCGGTACAAAATAGATGTTTGGTATTTTGGAGTAACGATCTCTGGGTGTTAAACAGATCTCATCTTCACCATCTATCATAAAAGTATCCAAGATAAGTTCCCCGCCTTTTTGAAGTCCCTTAAAGAGTGATTTGAGCATTGCAACAGGATCTGACCTGTGATAGAGAACACCTAAACAGAAAAGTGTATCAAACTTGTGTTCATAGAACTCTACGTGTTCTACACCCAACAATTCATAGACAATGTCAGACTTTATAAAATGATTGATAAATTGAAATTGTGAGTAATAGATAGCAGAAGGATCGAAGCCTATCAGTTTTTTAGGCTGTTGTGACAACATACGAAAGAGATAATACCCGTTATTGCATCCTATATCTCCAACAATCTTATCTTTAAGGTCAAAATGTGGCTCAAGAAGATTGTATTTAATCTGGCTTTGCCATTCAGAGTCTACAAAAAGGTCATTGATCTGAAACGGCCCTTTTCTCCATGGTTTCATAAGAAGTGCTGTCTCTTTTATCTGCTGAGCATCCTCTTGAGTCAGATCCGGAATGTGAACTTCTACCCTGTCTCCAAGTCTGACCTTGACATCTTTATATGTTTTAAGTGCTTGGATAGCCTCTTGAAAAGGAGCAATGTTCTTCCACGTAAGCCACTTCTTACGTTCATCCCGTATTACGTTCAGATCCATCTATTTGATATAGGCTTTTTTAATGACTTGATCAAATATAGGTTTGTTACTTCCACCTGAAACAGATACATTCTCTATCTTACGTACTGCATCTTCTCCCTTGATAACTTCACCGAAGATCGTATGCTTTCCATTGAGCCAGTCTGTTGGAGCAAGTGTTATAAAGAACTGGCTTCCATTTGTTTCAGGTCCGCGGTTTGCCATTGCGAGAAGCATCGGTCTGTCAAATACGACATTTGGTCCAAATTCATCTTTAAACGGTTTACCCCAAATCGATTCACCGCCTCTTCCGGTACCAGTAGGGTCACCTCCCTGGATCATAAATCCTTTGATGACTCTGTGAAAGATAAGCCCGTTGTAATACCCGTTTTTAACATGCGTTGTAAAGTTTTCCACTGCAAGCGGAGCGATCTCAGGATACATTTTCAACTCTATATTCCCCACATTGGTCTCCAATACCACGACAATATCTTTTGCATATGCCTGAATGCTCAATGCGATAAATAGTATCGCCGCTAAAATCTTTTTCATTCTTATTTCCTTCTAATTAAAATCATAAAATTATAGCCATTTTAAAGTTTTACTTTGCATAATTTACAGCACGTGTCTCACGTATTACATTCACCTTGATCTCTCCAGGATACTGTACTTTTTCCTGTATCTCTTTGGCTATTTCCTTGCTTAAAAGCACGGTTTCATTGTCGCTCATCTTGTTTGCATTGACAAAAACACGTATCTCCCTGCCTGCATTGATGGCATACGCTTGATTGACATACTCTTTGCTCAGTGCTATGTTTTCTACCTCTTTGACACGTTTAGTAAAGCTTTCAAGTACTTCTCTTCTTGCACCCGGTCTTGCTGCAGAAAGTTTATCAGCAGCACACACCGCTGCACTCTCTACTGAGTCAGGTTCTTCATAGCCATGATGGGCGTAGATAGCATTGATAACCGATGGGTGCTCTCCATGCCTGCGGCAAAGGTCCACCCCGATATCTACATGTGAACCGCCCTGATCCTGTGTCAAAGCTTTACCGATATCATGTAACAAACCTGCCCTAAGCGCAAGTTTTTCATCACCACCCATCTCCGCTGCCATCACACGTGCCAACTTCGCAACTTCCAATGTATGCGCCAATGCATTCTGTCCGTAGCTTGCTCTGTATTTCAAACGTCCTAAGAGCCTCACAAGTTCTTCATGCATAGGGAAAATCCCCAATTCTATCAGAATGTTTTCACCCTCTTCCAGGGTCTTTTGTTCAAACTCCTCTTCTACCTTTGCATGCACCTCTTCTATACGGCCTGGATGTATACGTCCGTCTTCAACCAGTATCTCTATCACCCTGGTTGCAATTGCCCTTCTATAAAGATTGAAACTGCTTACAAGAATTACACCCGGTGTTTCATCAATGACAATATCAACACCTAAAAGCATCTCAAGGGTCTTAATGTTCCTGCCCTCTTTACCGATGATACGTCCTTTGTGCTCATCACTTGGCAAATTGACCAGATTGATGAGACGCTCTCCGGCGAAATCTCCTGCATAGCGTGTGGTTGCCTGTGCCAAGATATAATTGGCATTTTTCTGGCCTTCATCTTTTGCTATCTGCTCATATCTACGGACGATGGCTGCAACATCCGCACGGCTTTGCTCTTCTACTTTTTCTAAAATATATGCTTTAGCCTCTTCCTGGGTCAACGAAGCAATATGTTGCATCTTATCTATGGCATCAGTGATCGCCGCCTGCTTTCTTCTCTCCAGGTTTTCCAGCTGCTTTTCTTTAGCCAGCACTCTTTGTTCCAAGTGTTTTAAAGCATCCTCTTTGGAAGTCAACTCTTTTGTTTGGAGTATCAATTCACGGTTACGTTTGTCAACCTTTGCAACACGTTTTTGAAATTCGCGCTCCTGCTCCAACTCTTGTTCTTTGATCTTCACATGTGTTGATTTCAGTAAAAGCTCTGTCTCTTTCTCTATCGCTTTTGCTTTTGCTTTTGCTTCCTTCTCAATATAGGAAAATCTTTTTTTTGTGTTTTGTTTCAGCCACAGGTAGCACAAGCCTGTACCCATAGCTATTCCGGTTACACCGGAAATTCCTATTACCCCTAACATTCATTATCCTTCTGTACATTGCATCTCTCATTAAAATGAATCACTCCATTTTGTAAGTAAATACGCGAATCTGCCTCTAGCAGATTTATTAAGCGGTAATGATCATGTCTGCTTTGACATCATGATCGTCAGTAATGATCTCTTTGCTGTAACATAATTCTCGCGCTACAAAAACGGTTTGTTTTATATCTTTATTCTGTTTTTCAAAAAATCTATCATACATACCTTTCCCAAATCCAACACGTCTGTATGTTGAATCTACCCCTACGATAGGTACGATGGCCAAATCTATATGTTTTACTCTATACTGTTTTGAATTATTGGGTTCTTGTATCCCAAACTTTTTTTTCTTAAGGGGAAGTCTATATTTTACCAATCTGAAACTTGAACCTTCCATAAAAGGAACATAGAGTATTCTCTTTTCTTTACGCAAACGTTTTATGAGCGGATAGATGTTCACTTCCATTTTCAAAGGTATATAAAGCATGATATTTTTCGCATTGCTCTGCGCTGTATATCTGTATAAAACTTCCAATATCCTCTTGTCTTTCTGATAACTTCCAAAGCCTGAAACCCTCTTTAACCGTTCCAGACTTTCACATCTAAATTGCTTCTTTTTATCGGCTTTTGTCATATCGATCCGTCTATTCTTCTTGTTATTTATTGCTCTTTGGCTATAATCGCCATACTAATTATACCAAAAGGGTCTGTGTGCGTAAAAAGGGTGTTCTGCTTTTACTTATCTTTCTTGTAATTGTGATCATAATTTCAATCCTATGGAAAGATGAAGAGCCTGATACAACAGATATTCCCATAGAGTATACTACTGTAGTTATTACTAAAAAAGAGAGTACCTATGAAGATGAGAAAAGGTTTAGATTACAAATAGACCAAGAAGAGTACTCTGATGATCTCTACGAAGAGGAGATCCTTGAGGAAAAGACAAAAAGTGCTGCTTCAAGAAAAGGAACAGGTACATTTACCCTCAAGAACACAAGAGGTCAAACTCATCAAATCAATGTCAAAGATCAAAACATAGAGCTTCTTCAAAATCAGAAACCCATAATTCTCATAAATCTTTTTGCATCCTGGTGCCCTCCATGCATAGGACAGTTAGCCTATATGAATGATCTTCAAAAAAAATATCAAAAAGAGCTTTTTATTGCAGGCATACTCACGCATGACACTGTTGACAAATTCTCTTTTGATTCATTCATGGCTAAACATCAGGTAAAATACTTCATCTCCTATGCTAAGCAAAACGATGATCTTGCTAATCTTATGGCTAAAGTACTCGGTCTGGATGAAAATTTTTCCATACCACTTACTGTAATGTATGTAGACGGAGAGTATTTCACCCATTATGAAGGCAGCGTTCCCGTAGAAATGGTAGAGTACGATATACAACAAGCTATAAAACAATTCAATTCAAGGTAAACCGGTATGTTCAATATATTTAAGAAGGTCCTAGGAAAGACCACTGAAGCCATAAAAGACGTTGCTCCGACAAAACGAAAAGTTATTCCCAAAGATGAATTTGAAGATATCCTGCTTGAAGCGGATGTGCAGTATGATCTTGTAGAGAGACTTTTAGAGCCATTGCCAAATAATGTTAACAGGATACAGGCATTCAACTCACTTATCTCTATTTTTCATTATGAGTCTGATCTCAAAGAGAGTGATGCAAAACCTTTTGTTGAGATGATCATCGGTGTGAACGGTGCAGGAAAGACCACGACTATTTCCAAACTGGCATACAAATATCAACAAGAAGGCAAAAAAGTAATACTGGGTGCAGGAGACACCTTTCGTGCCGCTGCGATAGAACAGCTTACAAGATGGGCAAAAAAATTGGAGATACCTATCATCGCTACCCAGCAGGGGCATGATCCCTCTGCTGTAGTCTATGATGCCATAGAGTCAGCAAAAGCCAGAGGTGCAGATAATATCATCATTGACACTGCCGGGAGATTGCACACACAGACGAACCTTAGTGAAGAATTAAAGAAGATGATCCGTGTAGCAGGGAAAGCTTTGGATGGTGCCCCTCACCGCAAAATACTTGTTCTTGACGGTACACAGGGAAGTTCATCGATCAACCAGGCAAAAGCATTCAATGAGATGATCGGTATTGACGGCATTATTATCACCAAACTCGATGGAACGGCCAAGGGCGGTTCTGTGCTTAGTATAGCTGATGAGCTGAAAATGCCTATTTTTTACATAGGTACAGGAGAGCAACCTAAAGACCTTATCATGTTCAAGGCTAACGAATATATCAATACTATATTAGATGAGATATTTATTTAAAGAATAAACAGATCCTATTTCATGATAGAGAACATTTCACGGTAGCGTGTTTCAAGATCTGTCTTCTCTTTATAGTCTATCACATCACCCACCTCGATCCTCACTTCCTGTTCAAGCTTGCTGTCATCCAAAGCATTTTTCAATGCTTTGTTTGCATCTGTTTTTATATATAAAGGCAAGATAGGCAAACGATTTTTTAAAGCAATAAGACGGGATCCTTCTTTGAAGGCTGACAGAGGCTTA
Source organism: Sulfurovum sp. (assembly GCA_036568165.1). Taxonomy (GTDB): domain Bacteria; phylum Campylobacterota; class Campylobacteria; order Campylobacterales; family Sulfurovaceae; genus Sulfurovum. The sequence continues at coordinate 16,732 of DATCTA010000092.1, read as the reverse complement.
TCCGTTTTGTTTCGTGTTCCTTCAGGGAAAATAAAGATAGACTCACCACGCATGACAGCTTTCTTTGTCTCTGCAAAAAAACCGCTCATCTGACTTTTTTCCCTGTCAAGAAGAATAGACCCTGCATTACGGACAAACAGGCCAAAGAAAAAAGAGTTATAGAGCTCTTTTTTTGCTATCCAAGGACCAAAAAGTGTGGTCTCCTTAAGCGCTATTTCCACAATAGGGGGGTCTATGATACTTTTATGATTGACAACAATAAGGTATTGGCCTTCCTGGGGTAATTTCTCAGGATTTTCTGTTTTGATTGAGATCTTCAAAGCATCAAGTTGTGCCTGAGAGTAAGCAAGTCTTAACTTCTTTTTTCCCATCGGATCCTTTATTTTTCCCAACCTGTAACCAAAGCTGTTCGTCAAATAAAGACCATAAAAAAGCTGTTTAATTGTATTAAATGTCACTAAATATCCTTCATCAATGTCAAAATTATAACTAAATATTGAAATCCAAAACATTACAATTTGACATATTTCTTGCTTTAGTTCTTATTTGAACCTATAATTACCATTATATAGAGCTAAAAGGATAGTCGTGGCAAAGAAAAAAACATTATTTGAATGTCAGGCATGCGGATTTCAGTCTCCAAGATGGATGGGGAAATGTACATCCTGTAATCAATGGGAGACCATGATCGAACTCAATGCCGATCAAATTAAATTTTTAAAAGAGACATCTGGGATCAGTGCTTCTTCCCCACTCTCAAAAGCAAAACCGATCACGCAGATAGAAGAAGACAATATTACCCGTTTTCCATCTGGAAGCCGGGAACTTGATCTTGTCTTAGGCGGCGGGATCGTACCGGGTTCGCTCACACTCATCGGAGGAAGCCCGGGTGTAGGAAAATCTACCCTCCTGCTCAAAATTGCAGGCAATCTTGCGAGAGATTCAAAAAAAGTACTCTATGTCTCCGGAGAAGAATCTTCAGGACAAATAAAACTGCGTGCGAACAGACTTCAGGCAAACCATGATCACCTCTACCTACTCCCAGAGATCAATCTAGGTTCTGTTCTCTCAGAGATAAATAACGAAAACTTTGAACTGATCGTCATTGACTCGATACAAACCCTATACTCGGATGAAAACCCTTCCGCACCAGGATCGGTCACACAGGTACGTACGATCACTTTTGAACTAATGCGTATCGCAAAATCATTGCATATACCTATCTTTATCATCGGCCATATCACAAAAGACGGTTCTATCGCCGGTCCGAGAGTTCTTGAGCATATGGTTGATACGGTTTTATACTTTGAAGGAGATACAAACTCTGATCTTAGGCTGTTGCGTGGCTTTAAAAACCGTTTTGGAGCTACCAATGAAGTAGGCATATTTGAAATGAACAAGGAAGGTCTCAACGATGCAAAAAGCATGGCAGGGAAATTTTTCAACAAAGATAAACTCCAATCAGGTTCAGCACTGACTGTGATCATGGAAGGAAGCCGTCCTATCATCGTAGAAGTACAGGCCTTGGTTGCGGAATCCTACGGTCATGCCAAAAGAAGTTCTACAGGCTTTGATAACAACCGTTTGGGTATGCTCTTAGCTTTGCTTGAAAAGAAATTAGATCTTCCTTTGGGTACCTATGATGTATTTATCAATGTTTCTGGGGGGATAAAGATACATGAACCCTCTGCCGATCTTGCTATCATCGCTGCCATCTTGAGCAGCTACAGAAACCGGGAATTGAGTGCAGAGACACTTTTTCTTGGCGAAGTAAGTCTTACCGGTGAAATTCGTGAGGTGTCAGGACTCACACAGCGTCTTAAAGAGATCGAGACACAAGGGTTTAAAAAAGCGGTTGTTCCCAATAAACCTATTGAAAATACAAAGATCAAATGTTTTGTTGCCGATGAAGTCTCTAAAGTAGTTGAGTGGATGTAAAATAAAATGGTTATAATACCCGTATGAAAATAGGAACAGATATTGTACAGGTCAGCCGGATCGAAAATTCACTCACACAATTTGGTGATAGATTCAAACATCGTTTTTTACTCCCAGAAGAGATAGATCTTGTGAAAAAACCTGCTTCCATAGCTGGTTTCTGGGCTGCGAAAGAAGCCATATCAAAAGCACTGGGTTGCGGTATAGGAAGTGAATTGTCTTTTCATGATATTATCATCACGAAAGATTCACGCGGGGCACCATCATTCACGCTTTCTGGCAAAGCACAGCAGACACATCAACTAAAAGCATCATCCCTCTCCATCAGTCATGATGGAAACTTTGCGATCGCCGTCGCCGTTATTCATCAATAATTACTTTATTATCTTTCAATAATTTAAGATATTTTTTATTGTAATTCTTCACAGAATATATTACAATACCTCAAGTAATATTGAATAGGAGCACTTAATGAAATATGGTATTATCGCCCTAATTGTCCTTATGTGGTTAGGGGGATGTGATCAGCCTACTGTAGAAAAAACGGAAACAAAGAAAGAGGTTAAAACTGCACAGGTAGTAAAACAGACCTATCTTCCATCTCCTCCTCCGAAGAAAGAGATCAAATTAAAAGATGTAAATGATACAAATTTTGATGCAGCTTATATGTATCCAAAAGAGATCAAGAAGAAAGAGAGTGTTGCAGTATCTTCACAAAATCCGGCCGCGGCTGAAGGGAGTATGGATAAGGCACAATGTATTGCCATGATCACACAAGAGAAATTTGACAAGTACGCTGCAATGTTCGGAAGTGAAGAAGCATCTATCAAACGCTGCAAAATGCTAAAAGCTGCAAGTCTGTAATTGCTTATTTTCTAAAATGGATCATTTTAAACCTGTCTCCCATCATCGTAGGGGAGATGAGTGTTTTGATCTTGTCTGCTTCACTCATATATCTTGACTGCGTTGTCTGCTTTGCAAAAAGCTCAAGGATATCTATCAGTCCAAAACGTATCAAAGCACGTGCTTGTGTCTCATAGGATACCTCTTCGAAACCCTCTGCCACAAATGCGTCACTCACATGTGCGAAATTCACATCATAGGTAATGTCATCTTTTTTATAGGATTCAGATAAACATAGTGCTTCATCAAACAGAGGAAAGGTTTCATGTGACCTATATACCCTTATGGAGAAGTCATTGCGTACATATTTCTCACCGTAATCAAAAGAGACGAAGTCACATTTTTTGATACCACTTGCCATGTTTTTTGCCAGTTCTTCATAGCCCACCGCTATCTCACCTTGTGAAAGATGATGCTCTTTGGCCCATGTTAATATCTGAGGAGGTGCATCAACCCACTCTATCTGATGATCCTGTACATGAGCCAACTTTCCATCTTTAAGCAATTCACATGGGAATGCATCAAATATCTCATTGGCCACGACAAACGCATAGTCTACTTTGATTTCAGAAACATCATTGAAATGCGTGATCTGAACATCATCACCAAAACGTTCACTGATATAAGCCAACTGAGCCTTTTGCACTTCCGGCTGACGCTCCACTATACCAAATTTAAGCGTTTTTACCAAAGTAGGATCACAGGTATAGAGCCACTGTATCATGTCACAAATAAGGTATCCCTGGTGTGCTCCTATCTCAATAAGCCAGCCATTTCTATCTGCGTTCCCCTCTTTCAAAAGAGCATAGAAATAATTGGCAATGCTTGCACCAAAGAAACTGCTTGTACTTACAGCAGTGTAAAAATCACCCGATTTACCTATAGCCTTAAATTTTTTATAATAGCCATCCTCACCATACAGCCACTCATTCATGTAGCTGCTAAATAGCATTTTCCACCCGTACATAAAGTTTCAGCAACTGTATCTGTTTATCGATCTTGTAGATCTGCTGGTCCAGCTTTCTGATCTGAAGAGAGTTATACATGACATCAGCATCGTAAGATGTCTTTTCACCTGCCTGGGCAAGATTTTTTGTAAGACGATAAAGATTGTTATAGACCTTTTCATCTTTATGTGCCAACATGATCTTTTTATCCAATATCCCCAAACTGTTTTGTATCCAGTTATATTCCTCATCCACCGTATCTTTGCGGTCAAGGACTTCGACAGCTGCTCTTAACTTTTCAACCTTGCTTGCCTCAATATCATCAAAAGAGTTTATATCCAACGGCATTGAAACTGTGAACCCATAATTATAATATGTATCTTTCATACCAGGGGGCATAAAGAGCGGATCATCACCATCCAAATCTGTATATCTTCCCTGTAGAGAAACCGTCGGTAGATACTTGGCCCAAGTCACTTTTTGATTATAATCTGCCTGTTCCGCACGTAATCTGTCGCGTTTAAGTTCAAGGTTTTCTGCACTGTAGTTGGATTTACTCATCAATTTTAGTGCAGGTAATCTCAACTTGTTTGGATCTTTGTCACTTAAAAGTGCGAACTTCTGTTTAAGCTCCATCAGTGTCAGATCTAATTGAAGCAGTGCCGTTTCATCCTGACTCTTTTTCAAGATAGCCTGGTCCAAGAAACTACTGTCCAAAAGACCAGAATCATAACTCTCACGTTTTTGACGAATATCTATAATGTCATTTTTGATCTGAAACTTCAACTTTTCCTGTTCAAGTTTTGTCTTTTTCAGATTAAAGAGTATTGAGATGGCATCACCTATCATCGTACGTTTCTGCAGTGTCAGATCTGCACTGTTTGCATCACGAAGTGCCTGTGAATATTTAATACCGTAATAGATCCCGCCAGATTTGAAAATAGGCTGGTCTATTATGACAGAATAGCTTCCCGTCTCTCTAGTTACATCTTGGATCTGTGTAGAATAGTCCCTACTGTACTGCAATCTTACAGGATTCATCCAGCTTTTTGAAAGCATATCACTCTCAAGTTCATTGCTTTGAAATTTATAATCAAACAGTAACTCTTTATTGTCTGAGAGTATATCACCCAGCTCATCTGCATATAGGAATGTAGATGCCACTACACTACAAAGAAGAAATAGCTTTTTCAAAACGTTTAAACCCTTCATCGATTTCATTTTTACTGATCGTGATACTTGGCAAGAATCGTACTGTATTACGTCCTGCTTTAAGAACGATTAAACCTTCAGCCATACAATTCTTGATCACACTTCCCAAAATCTCTGCACTTTTTGCACGAAGTCCACGCATTAATCCCAATCCGACTTCTTTTTCAAATAAGTTATCATATCTTGATGCGATCTCTTGAAGTTTTTGAGAAAAATGAACCAGTGTCTCATCTATCGTACCATCATCATACAAAGGATACAAGATATCTAACACTGCAAGACCCGCAGCTGTACTGAGGTAGTTACCGCCAAAGGTACTTCCATGATCTCCGGCAACCAGGACATCTTTATGTTTGGTCATCACTGCACCAATTGGTACACCGCCGCCAAGACCTTTGGCAAGTGTTATGATATCGGGCTCGATCTCATAAAGGTTCGATGCTAAGAACTGACCTGTTCTATATACACCTGTCTGTACCTCATCTACAATAAGCAGAACACCTTTCTCTTTGAGGTGAGCTGCAAGCTGCTGGATCTTCTCTTTCTCAAAAGGTTGAACACCACCCTCACCTTGAACAAGCTCTATAAGTACCGCTACAGTCTCATCATCTATTGCCTTATAAACATCTTCGATACTCTTTTCATAGCTGAATCCTTCCGGGTATGGAGAAAAATGAGGCGGATGGAAGCTCTCTTGACCTGTAGCTTTCACTGTGGTGATCGTACGGCCATGAAATGAGTGTTCAAGCGTGATCACTTTATATCGTTTGTTATCAAATTTCATTTCACCATATTTACGCGCAATCTTTATCGCCCCTTCATTCGCCTCTGCACCTGAGTTGGCAAAAAATACTCCCATATCATATCCACTAAGCTCTACCATCTTCTGCGCCAGTTTTGCCTGAGGCTCTATGACTTGAAGGTTTGAGATATGAATGATATTTTTTGCCTGATTACAGATTGCCTCAACAAGCTTAGGATGGTTATGCCCAACAGAGTTAACGGCTATTCCAGATGCAAAATCGATATAGTCTCTACCATTTTCATCATACAGTGTAGCACCTTGCCCTTTTACAAAGTTCGTATAGTTACGTGCATATGTTTGAAGCACATATTTTTTATCTAATTCTTCTAATGTCATCTCTTTCCCGGATATTAATATTAATTGATGCTATTATAACAAACTTTAGTTTCACTCTATAATGCCTAAGCTACTTTAACTCCACTTTCATCAATTTGGAAAATGAGTCCTCAGGTGCAGTAATATAGATCTCAGCGCGATAGGAAGAGATAAATTTCTCATCAGCCACTTTCCAAACCTTATCGACCTTATAATCTGTTTTTTCACCATTGAGATAAACAGTTTTTTGCTCTATATTTTCCAGTTCAGAAGGTTCTAAAAAAAGCACCAACTTTGCTCTACTAGCATCAACGACTGTAGCTAAAGGAGAGCCTGGATTCACATAATCACCTTTGCGTACCATGATCTCATACAGATACATATTATGAAGTACAATAGATTTTTTTTCAATGCTGTCTTCTAACTGGGCAACCTTGTACTGCATATCCAAAAACTGTGTCTTTGCAGAAGCAAAACTGTAAAAGGCATTGTCTTTTTGGGTTGCAGATACTGTATTCAACTTATCCATACGTTTGAAATATGACTCTTGACGTTTGAGTGTTTCTTGAAGAGTGAGAAGGTTTTCTTTTGATGTTCTCAAGTTGATCTTATCCAAACGGTCATCCAAATAAATAACACGTTTATCTTCAACTAAACTCCCTTCAGCATCTAGATCTACATCCAATACCAATGCACTCACTGCAGACTTCAATATCACAGATTCATAAGGCTCTACTTTGGCATAGTGTACTTTTGCAAACAGAAACAACGGTGTAAGCAATAATAGAAAAATTTTCATATATTATCTCTTTTTTCGATGATTATAACAAATTACAATTAAGTGATACGTGATTAATCATAATTCTCCCGTCTTTATAGTACTTCCTCCTCTATTCTATGCACTTGACGAATAAATTGAGAAAATTATATTGGGGATTATACAAAAGTATAGTACACTAAATAATACACTTTTTATATAAGAAATTAACTAAGAGAGACCTATGTGTAAAAATAAACGCTCATTCCTTCTGAACCCTTTTATCACTTTTTTTATATTCCTTATGTTTTTCTCTCCAAGCATTACTACAGCCAATGTGCATAGCCATGATGACTCTATCATCACTCTGCCCATACAGGCTGATCTGAGTGTTTTGGAAAAGCATCTCAACAAATATGTCCCAGATGATCTTGCCGAGTTGGATGAACGGGGAAAAGAGTGTATAAAACCTCAAGATATGAAAGTCCCGACCATTCCAAGATGCAAAATGAAAGGGTTTAAGATCTCCTGTAAAGATTGGACGACTGATCTAAGAACAGTTCCTAAAGTAAAATGTGATGTAAAAGGATGGATCAAGAGAAACGGACGTATCCTGGTCTCAGGAAAAGGTTCAACATTGACCTTTGCATTTCCCATCAAAGCCCAGGCATCTGCAGATGGGTATATCTACGGAACAGCAAAAGCCGCAGCTATCCTGTATCTGGATGCCAAGATACGTTTTAACAAAGACTGGACCATGTCTATTGACATAGAACATGATTTTGCCTGGTCCAGCAAACCTACTTTAAAATTGTTCGATCTCATAAAAATAGACATTAAACGGATCATAGAACCTAAACTTCGAAAAAGAATGGATAAATTTGCCAAAAGGGTCCCGAGTCTTCTTGAAAAACTCGATATCAAAGGAAGAATGGCTGAAGTATGGGAAGATGTACAAGATCCGTTCAAAATCGATGATGATAGAGAAACCTATCTTCTATTCAGACCTGAAACTGCGGCTTGTTCTCAAATTGATATCGTTGATAAAGTACTAAAAAGCACAATAAGTGCAAAAGGGAAAACAAAAGTTTTCCTAGGCAAGCCTCCTGTGGATTACAACAAGACCAAACTAACTGACCTCGAGTTGATCTGTTATCAAAAAGGTATATTCAATTTTGATCTTCCTGTCATCGTTACCTATGATGAACTGTTAGCAAGAACAAACAAAAAGCATCCAAATGGATATGTCTTGGATATGAGTCAAAGTGTCGTTCCGGGACTATTAAAGATAACTGACCCCAAAATAAAAAAAGGTAAAGAAGGAAAAATTAATATAACTGCGAAAGTCACGTATGATAACAGGGATGAATGGCTGAAGTCACTAGATAAATTCAATTGGTTCGATGTAAAAGGTGAGATCACATTCACTGCTGTGCCAAGAATAGACCAAAGGACAAGCAGCCTTGTTTTTGATGAAATGGCATATGATTCCAATACAAACAGTGATCTTTTTGATCTGCTAATCGATGCCAGTGAGCTTGGGCCTATTCAGTCTTACTTTGAAAGTATCGTACAATATGATTATAGTAAACGGATTGAAAAGGGTATCAATAAAGCCAATAAGGCATTGAACACTGTCTATCATGATGATATCAACGTTACGGGACGTTTAGAGGAAGCCATCATACAGGAGATCATCGTCAATGATGCAAGTATTACACTCAATACACATCTTTCAGGTGTATTAGATGCGAATGCTGGATTATAAATAGTAGACAATTGTAAGGTGCAACGATAAGCCGGGTTCTGTCGTGGGTAGTTATTTGTCTAGACGTATTGTTGCCAATACGTTCAAGCGAAGTATAAATGCTGATCTAACAGCTTGTGAGACTTATACCATATACTTCTTGCTGCGAACAGGGTTTACCTAGCTACCTATGTTACCATAAGCACTGGTGGGCTCTTACCCCACCCTTTCACTATCACCACCGAAGTGGCTACCTACTTTCTGTTGCACTTGCCCTCAGATTACTCTGGCCATCCGTTAGATGGAGTTCTGTCTCACTTGCAGCCCGGACTTTCCTCTCGTGACAATCTGTCACCAGCAACTACCTATTGCACCTTGATGGAATTATAGCATATTAAAAGAGAAGTATGAATATTATTGATCTGGTTCTGCCTGATGAAATAAGTAAATGAAGAAGTTCTAAAAAAAGGAACAAACCAGTAAAGTGTGAAACTTTAGCTGTTCATCCTTCCAATAGCACAGGATACAAAACTTTTTGCTTTCGTTGAAGTGCTGTCCATGAAGCTCATCTCTTCCGAAGCCAGCGGATAACCCAGTTTTTTCAATTCTTTAGCGAGTTTATCTATATCTTTGTCTTCTATCTCTAAAGTGATCTTGCGGGGAATGACATTGAGATCAACTTCTATCTCCCCAAACTCTTTAGCCAATTTGGTTTTAAGTGTTGAAGCACATCCACCGCACTTCACATTAAAAACCTCCAATGTCTGTTTCATAAATACTCCTGACGATTTAACTTAATAGTATTATAGTCAAAATTGGTAAATGAAAAAATACAAAGTGTATGTTTTTTAAACAAAGATATAAAAATGATTCAAATGGAGAATGATGTGCACACAATGCACATCATCTGTAGTATTTAAAAAAAATGATTAAGAGAGAATTTCTTTTACAGCTTTACCGATCTCAGCTGGTGAAACAACTACTTTAACACCCGCTGCTTCAAGTGCAGCCATTTTTTCTGCTGCTGTACCTGCACCACCACTTACGATAGCGCCGGCATGGCCCATTCTTTTACCTTTTGGAGCTGTCTGACCTGCGATGAATGCAACAACAGGCTTCGTAATGTTCTCTTTGATGAACTTTGCAGCCTGGATCTCAAGATCACCACCGATCTCACCGATCATAACGATCGCTTCAGTCTCAGGATCTGCTTCGAACATTGGAAGCAATTGCTTATAAGAAAGTCCGATGATCGGGTCACCACCGATACCAACTGCAGTTGAGATACCAAAACCTTCTTTTACTACCTGGTTTGTCCCTTCATACGTCAATGTACCTGACTTAGAGATAAGACCAACATTACCTTTTTTGAAGATCATACCAGGCATGATACCGATCTTACATTCTTCAGCTGTGATGATTCCTGGACAGTTTGGTCCGATCGTCATCATACCATGCTTCACTGCATATGCTTTAGCTGATTGCATATCTCTTACCGGTGCACCTTCTGTGATGATAACTGCAAGCTCGATACCTGCATCTGCAGCTTCCATAACCGCATCTGCAACGAATGCAGGCGGAACGAATACCATAGAAACAGTTGCACCTGTTGCTTTAACTGCTTCACTTACCGTGTTGAATACCGGTTTTCCAAGGTGCTCTTGACCACCTTTGTTCGGTGTTACACCACCTACAATGTTCGTTCCGTATGCGATACACTGCTCAGCATGGAAAGTACCTTCACTTCCTGTAAAACCTTGTACGATTACTTTTGTGTCTTTATTTACTAGAATACTCATCTTTTACTCTCCTTTTGCCGCTGCTACTGCTTTTGCCGCACCGTCTGCCAAGTCAGTTGCCGGGATAACATTTGCGATATTTGCATTTTTAAGAATCTCTGCTGCTTCCGGTGCATTTGTACCGTCAAGTCTTACGATCACAGGTACATGAACGTCAACAAGCTTTGTCGCTTCAAGAATACCGTTAGCAATACGGTCACATCTTACGATACCACCGAAAATGTTTACAAAGATCGCTTTTACGTTAGGGTTTTTTAGAATGATCTCAAATCCTTTTGCAACAGTCTCAGCATTCGCTTTACCACCAACATCAAGGAAGTTTGCAGGAGTTCCACCCATATAGTTGATCGTATCCATAGTCCCCATTGCAAGACCGGCACCATTAACCATACATCCGATCTCACCATCTAGTGCAACATAGCTCAGACCATACTGGCTTGCTTCTCTCTCATCAGGATCTTCTTCAGAGATATCTCTCATATCTTCGATATCAGGGTGTCTTCCAAGCGCAGAGTCATCAAATCCCATTTTTCCGTCAAGTGCAAGGAATTCACCAGAACCTGTCTTGATCAATGGGTTTATTTCGATCATCTCAGCATCATTTTCCATGTAAAGCTGATAAAGCTTTTGTGCAAAATTGATGATGTTCTTCTGCTCATTTTTGTCTGTGATTCCAAGACCAAAAGCCAACTCTCTACCATGGAATCCCTGGAATCCGATAGTAGGGTCAACAGCAACTTTAATGATCTTTTCAGGAGTCTCTTCTGCTACTTTTTCGATCTCCATACCACCTTCAGTAGAAGCCATGATAATCGGCAACTCTCTAGCTCTGTCAAGTACTACACCAAGATAAAGCTCGTCCTGGATATCTGCACCCTCTTCGATATATACTTTCTGTACAAGTTTACCTTCCGGTCCAGTCTGATGCGTTACAAGAGTCATACCAAGGATCTCAGAAGCAAGCTGTCTCACTTCATCAAGAGACTTAGCAAGTTTAACACCCCCACCAAGTCCTCTACCACCAGCGTGAATCTGTGCTTTAACAACCCAGATATTTCCACCAAGCTGTTCAGCGTTAGCTACAGCCTGATCTGGAGTATTAGCAACGATACCTCTTGGCGTAGGAACACCATATTTAGCAAAGATTTGTTTTGCCTGATATTCATGTATATTCAATTTAGCTCCTTTAAATTTACTCTAATTTGGGGATATTATACGATTTTGATGAATAATGTTTGGTTAATTCTATTATCATTCTTACTAATTTAGAAATTATGTTAAATATTTACACAATTTGAGTGATTTTGAATAGATAAACAAGGGAAATATTTTTTTATGGAAGATAAAATAGAAAAAAAGTGTTACGCTTTGTATAAATCAAAAAAGATGCATGCGAAGCGGAAGTTCTCTTCCGCTTATCTACAAAAATGAAACCTTAGCAAGGCTTGGAGTTTAGTCCTTCACCTCATATTGGGCTCTACCCATTTGGTAAATATCATTGCCTTTTGTATCATTTACAACAGTTACAGGAAAGTCCTTCACAGTAAGCTTACGTACTGCTTCAGGTCCCAGTTCAGGATAGGCGATCACTTCTGCAGAAGTGATCTGCTTACCAAGAAGTGCACCTGCTCCTCCGGTTGCACCGAAGTAGATACCATCATAAGCTACACACGCATCTTTAACAGCTTGGTTTCTTTTCCCTTTTCCAATCATTCCTTTTGAGCCATGTTTTAGCATTGTAGGAGAATAAGTGTCCATTCTATATGAAGTTGTTGGTCCGGCACTACCGATCGGGTCACCTGGCTTAGGCGGTGTTGGTCCAACAAAATAGATCACAGAACCCTCTATATCAAACGGGAGTTCTTCACCGGCCTCAATTAGTTCTACAAGTTTCTTATGTGCTGCATCTCTAGCGGTATATATAGTACCGTTGAGTAGAACAGTATCCCCAGCCACCAGTTTTTTTGTATCTTCAGATGTAAGTGGTGTTGTTAAAGTATATGTTGCCATTTCTTCCCCTTATATCGTGATGTGTGTATGTCTTGACGAGTGACATTGTACATTGACTGAAACAGGCAAAGAGGCGATGTGACATGGGTTGGATTCGATATGTACAGCCAAAGCCGTTTTGGTTCCACCCATACCCATAGCACCGATACCAAGCTTATTCACTTCATTGAGGATTCTCTCTTCAAGTTCAGCCATCTCAGGATCTTCATTTACACTCCCGATATCTCTGAAAAGCGCATGCTTGGAACTAATAACTGCTTTTTCAAATGTTCCGCCGATACCTACTCCAATGGTAATAGGAGGACAAGGGTTTCCGCCTGCATCAGAAATCACTTCTTTTACATATTCAACGATCCCGTCTTTACCTGCTGCAGGTGGAAATACTTTAGCACGACTTACATTTTCTGATCCGCCGCCTTTAGCTGCATATTCGATATCTATCTTGTCTCCTGCCACAATGTCAAAATGTATAATTGCCGGAAGGTTGTATCCTAGTGTATCTTTGAGGTTTGCTCTGGAAAATGGTTCACAAGTAGATGCTCTCAAATATGCATCCGTGTATCCTTGTTCCGTACCCTTATTGATAGCATCTTTAAGTAGTCCGCCTTTGATCTTTACTTCATCACCGACTTTTACAAAGAACACAGCCAATCCTGTATCTTGACAGAGTGGCCTTTTTTCATCTTTTGCAATATCGGCATTTTCAAGAATTTGACGGATCACTTCTTTACTTACCGGAGATTTTTCATTCTCCATGGCTTCTTTTAAAGCATCATATGTATCTTGCGGAAGATCCGTTCCACAATGTACAATCATATCCCTAATGGCTTTTACCACTTCATCAAATTCTATCTCTCTCATTTTAGATCCTAGTCAAAAAAATTCTTCTCTTTAAGCACATTGATCATACTTCTAACAGATGCAACACTTTTTTCAAATCTAGCAGTTTGATCATCATTCAATGTCATTTCAAAAAGTTTCTCAACCCCGCTTGCACCAAGTGCAACAGGTACACCTGAAACCACATCCGTGTGCCCATAATGACCATCCAAGTAGACTGCACATGGGTGGATCTGTTTTGTATCTTTTAAGATCGCTTCAACCATAATGGCAGTTGATTTTGCCGGTGCATAGTATGCTGATCCTGTTTTAAGGTAACCAACGATTTCAGCTCCACCATGTTTCGTTCTTTCAACTACTTCAGCAATATCCTTTTCTGATAGAATATCTGTCAAAGGCACACCGGCAACTGTTGAGAATTTTGGCAGCGGTACCATGTCATCACCATGTCCACCCATTACCGAAGCACGAATCTGTCCTGCACCGTAACCGATCTTCTCAAAAATAAAATGTGCCATTCTTGCAGAATCCAAAATACCTGCCATACCGACGACTCTCTCTTTAGGGAATCCTGATTCTTTAAGCGCAACATATGTCATAACATCCAAAGGATTGGAAACCATGATAATAATAGCGTCTGGTGCATGTTCTTTAACATCTGCAACAACTTCTTTTGTGATCTCTGCATTGATCATCAGTAGATCGTCTCTACTCATTCCCGGAAGTCTTGGGCTTCCAGCAGTAATAACAACTACATCCGAACCTTTCATACCTGAAGCATCTTCAGCTACTGAAACAATAGTATGTGATCTGGCTGCATTGGCTGCCTGTGACATATCCAACGCTTTACCTTTAGCAATCTCTGTATTTCTATCTCTGAGTACAACATGGTGACATACACCGTTCATTGCAAGAATAAATGCTACAGTTGCTCCCACATTTCCAGCACCGATTATTGTTACTTTTTTACCTTTTTTTACCATTATTTTCCTTTTAGTGAGAACTATAGGGGACCTCACATGCAAAACATAACTCATAACTTTTGTTATCAATTATGCTTTGCGACAAAAGAGGCTACATCAACCCTATGTTATATGACACATATCTGCCAAGAGTATCTTTTTACACTAGATACTAAGAAGTGATTCAAACGTAGAATCGCAAAGTATACCACAATATCATTACATTATGGTAATAGATACTGCACCATTTTGGTGCAGTATCAGTATATGACTACTTAGATAGCGTCAATGATACTGTTTAGAGTCGCTGAAGGTCTCATTGCCTTAGCAGCCAACTCGTCATTTGGATGGAAGTATCCACCTACATCTTGAGGCTTACCTTCTACTGCAAGAAGCTCTTCCATGATCTTAGCTTCATTCTCTTTAAGTGCTTTTGCCACTGGAGCAAACTTTGCAGCTAATTCAGCATTGTCACCATTTGCAAGTGCTTCTGCCCAGTACTGTGCAAGGTAGAAATGTGATGCTTTGTTATCAGGCTCACCTGCTTTTCTCCCTGGTGCTTTATTGTTATCAAGATACCCTTGGTTCGCTGCATCAAGACCAGCAGTCATTGCAGCCAATTTAGCATCTGGATGTTTTTGCTCGATCATTCTTAGTGACTCAGCTAGTGCCAAAAACTCACCAAGTGAATCCCATCTTAAGTGACCTTCTTCAAGGAACTGATCTACGTGCTTAGGAGCAGATCCACCAGCACCAGTTTCAAACAATCCACCACCTGCGATCAATGGAACGATTGAAAGCATCTTAGCTGATGTTCCAAGCTCCAAGATCGGGTACATGTCTGTCAAGTGGTCTCTTAATACGTTACCAGTTACAGCGATAACATTGTTACCTTTTCTGATCTCTGCATTCGTAAATCTAGTTGCATCAGTAACGTTCATGAACCTAATATCAAGACCAGTTGTATCAAAATCTTTAAGATACGTGTTTACTTTTTTGATAAGTTCTGCATCGTGTGCTCTGTTCTCATCTAGCCAGAATACTGCTGGGATACCTTCGATTCTCGTTCTTTCAACTGTAAGTCTTACCCAGTCTCTGATCGGTATATCTTTTGTTCTAGCAAGTCTCCAGATATCACCTGCTTCACACTCGAAACTCATAAGTACACCGTCTTCACCCGTTACTGTTACTGTACCAGCTTCAGCAAGTTCGAACGTTGTTGGGTGTGAACCGTACTCTTCTGCTTTTTGAGCCATAAGACCGATATTTTGCATTGCACCCATTGTAGATACGTCATACTGACCGTTAGCCACGATATCAGCTACCATCTCTGCGTGGAACATACCATATGTAGAATCTGGAATAACAGCAACAGTTTCACCAGCTGCACCAGTTCTATCCCACTGCTTACCACCTTCTCTTACTACTACTGGCATAGAAGCATCGATAATCACATCGTTAGATGCGTTGAAGTTTGTCTCACCTTTATCAGAATCAACCATTGCGATCTTTGGAGCATCAGCATCAACCACTGCTTGGAATGCTGCTTTGATCTCAGCTTCTTTTGCGTGACCTTTGATCTTCTTCTCAAGGTCTGACATACCCATGTTAGGGTTAACACCTACTTCTTTGAATGTATCAGCATATTTAGCAAATACGTCTGCGAAGAAGATTTCAAATGCGTGACCGAACATGATCGGGTCAGAGATCTTCATCATTGTAGCTTTGAGGTGTAGTGACCAGATAAGTCCTTTTTCTTTTGCCTCTTCAATTGTTTGCTTATAGAATGCTCTTAGTGCAGCTACTGACATGAATGTTCCGTCAAGTACTTCGCCCTCTAGTGCATTAATTGAAGTAAGCTCTTTACCGTTTAGTGCGATTGTTACTTTTTGCGCCTTATCTAGTGTTACTGATTTCTCATGTCCAAAGAAGTCACCTTTCCCGCCCATGTGTGCAACGTATGCTTTACAGTTTGCATCTACTGCTTTAAGTCTGTGTGGGTTGTTTTGTGCAAATCTCTTAACAGCTTTTGCAGCACGTCTGTCTGAGTTACCCTCTCTTAGTACCGGGTTAACCGCTGAACCAAGACATACATCATATTTCGCTTTGATCGCTTTTTCTGCATCATTTGCAGGAGTCTCAGGATAGTTAGGGATATCATATCCTTGACCTTGAAGCTCAGCGATACAGTCTTTTAGCTGACCTACTGATGCAGAGATGTTTGGAAGCTTGATAACATTTCCGTCTGGCTGAAGTACTACTTCTCCTAGTTTAGAAAGTTCATCTTCCTGAAGACCCATTGCAGCAAGTACACGACCTGCAAGTGAGATATCGCTCTCTACAACTTCTACACCTGCTTCTTTTGTAAATGCATTTACAATTGGTAACAATGAATATGTAGCCAGTGCCGGCGCCTCATCGATTTTTGACCATATGATTTTTGGTAAATTTGACATATTTTTTTCCTTTATCTTGTTTGGATGGTCAGATTGTAGCA
>DATCTA010000091.1:0-6402 GCA_036568165.1 Sulfurovum sp. | reverse complement strand
GCACTTGCCATTAATAATGATATTGTTTACCTCATAACCCGGGAGATCAATATCTATATCTTTGATACACTCTACCCTATTGCACTCTACACATACAAAATGTGCATGAGGTTTGAGCTTGAGCTCGAAATACCTTTTTTTATCATTTGATTCAAAGGCATTTAATATTTCCTCTTCTTCAAACATGGAAATATTTCTATAAAATGTTGCTTTATCCATAGAGATATCTTTTTTGACATCTTCATAGCATAGTGGTCTGCTTGATGATTTCAATATCTCCAGAAGCTTCACTCTTGCAGTGGTAAGCTTTATATTTTTGTCTTTGATCAGTTGCTCGATTTTCATGGCGGGATTATAACTGAAACAATATTAAATGCGACTAAGTTGCATATAATAAAAGGTAAAGAAAATTAAAAGAAGTGATGATGAAGTAAAATGTATATTTGCTAAAGGCTGTTTCACATTAGTTAGTGTTGGATTTATTCTGAAGTTTGGTGCGTAATGAAGGAGACTACATATTAAGTATACCCCCACTTACACTTCAGTGACAGGAGTATGACATTTAGTGTCAGAGGTGACTGAGTGTAGCACCAAACTTCGGGATGAAGATGGCGCTAAATCATGCGAAAACTAGTGGCAGCCGCAGCCTGTTCCACAACTCTCACCCTCACTCTTCGCCGGAGCAGCTTGAGCTGTTGATGCACCTGCACCAGTACTACAAGCACTTACACCTGGAGGTGTCGTTGGTTGAACACCAGAGTTATCTGCCAAACCTTCTGCATTAACTTTATCAATAAATGCAAGAAGATTTTTTGCTGCTTCCTGGTAGCGTTTAGCTGTTTCAGAATCCGGCTTATGATACGTTACAGGCATACCTGTATCTCCACCTACCCTGATCGCTGGTTCTATCGGTATACGAGCGATCACATTTGTATCATACTCTTTAGCAACAGGTTCCGTTGTACCCATACCGAAGATATCTGACTCTGCATCACATGAAGGACAGATAAATCCGCTCATGTTCTCTATGATACCTGCAGTTGGAATATGCAGTTTTTGGAACATACTTAATGAACGTCTAGAGTCATCAAGTGAAACCTCTTGCGGTGTTGTTACCGTGATACCTGCCGTTACCGGTACAGACTGAGCAAGTGTAAGCTGTGCATCACCTGTTCCCGGAGGCATGTCGATCACTAGGACATCTAATTCAGACCAAAGGATATCTCTTAGGAACTGCTCGATTGCCTTCATGATCATAGAACCTCTCCAGATAAGCGCACTCCCCGGTTCCATTAAAGAACCCATTGACATGATCTCAACACCATATGCCTTAAGTGGAAGTACTTTATTCCCCTGGATCTCCGGTTTTTGGTCTGCAACACCCATCATACGAGGGATATTCGGCCCATAGATATCTGCATCAAGAAGACCTACTTTCTTGCCTTGCATTGCAAGTGCTACAGCAAGGTTCACCGATGTAGTAGACTTACCAACTCCACCTTTTCCTGAACTGACCATTACAAAGTTCTTGACATGTGGAGCGATATTTCTACCGCTTACTGAATTTGACATTTGTTTTGGTGCCTGAGGTGCCACAATATTGACATTTACATTGGCAAATCCGATTTTATTTAACTGTGCTGTTACCTCATCATTGATCTGTGCCTTTACTTCATCCGCTGATGAAGTAATATCAATAGTCAGAGCAACAGTATCACCATCTATAGCGATGTGTTTTACAAAACCGAATGTTACGATATCTTTCGTGAAGCCCGGATATATTACGTTCTTTAACGCTTCTAATACATTTTCTTGTGTCATAATAATTATTCCTAACTTAATTTTATTTCGTTGAATGATAAAGAAGTTATACCAACTGAATCTTAAATTAGATTGAAAAATCATGCCAATCTTAAAAAATAAGAGTAAATTTGTCTGATTAACTCCTGACACACACTAAAACTATATAAATTTCACTAAAGCTATCTATAAGTATAATACGTTACCATTCGATACACAATACTAGTTACATTAGGAATAATACTTGTCAAGTACAACTTTGATACTTTTAGGAGCAGGAAGCTCTTCACGATTTGAGAGCAAAATGAAAAAGCAATGGCTCTATACAGGAGAGACTCCTTTATGGCTACACGTTGCTGAACATTTTCAAAAGAGTGCCCATTTTGATCAGATCATTATCGTATCAACGCTAGATGAGATCCATCTTATGAAAAACTTTGCCTCATATACCTATATTGAAGGTGGGGACACGAGACAGGCTTCACTCAGCAATGCGCTTCAGAAAGTAACTTCTGAGTATGTTCTAGTCAGTGATATCGCAAGATGCTGTGTACCTTCTGATATGATTGTACGTATCATGGAAGCCAAAGAGAAAGGTGCCTGTATCGTACCTGTGCTTCCTGTAGTAGATACACTCTATTTAGATAATACGCCTATAGACAGAGAGAAAGTAAAAGTTATTCAAACCCCTCAGCTTTCTGTTACAAAATTGCTCAAAAAAGCCCTTGAAACCAATGAACTGTTCACAGATGACAGCTCTGCGATAGCTGCTTTGGGCGAAACAATATATTTTGTAGAGGGTTCTGCAGATGCGCACAAGCTCACGACCATCAATGATATTCAAAAGCTCTCGTGTATCCAGGCACCTTCCACAAAAACATTGACCGGTTTCGGTATAGATACACATCCCTTTGAAGAGAACAAAAAGATGTTTTTAGGTGGTGTTAAGATAGAGGTGCCGTATGGTTTCAAAGCACATAGTGACGGTGATGTTGCTATTCATGCACTGATCGATGCACTTTTAGGGGCTGCTGGTATGGGTGATATCGGAGAACTCTATCCTGATACACAAGAGAGCTATGCAGGAGCGGATTCGAAAGCGCTGCTTCAAGATACGGTAAAAAGAATCGAATCCTTCGGATACGCCATAGGTAATGTAGACCTTACTGTCATGGCTGAAGTACCAAAACTCCAACCGTATAAAGAGGCAATGAGAACTACGATCGCATCGATCCTGGGTATCAGAAAGAACTTTGTGAATATCAAAGCAACGACATCTGAAAAACTTGGTTTTATCGGACGGAAAGAAGGTGTGACCGTTCACGCCGTAGCAAACTTAACTTATTTGAATTGGAAAAACATATGAAGATAATCATTGTAGAAAATGAACTCTATTTGGCGCAAAGTATCGCGTCAAAATTAAATGAAAATGGGTATGAAACAGAGATATACAGTACGATCAAAGAAGCGATGAACTCTCATGGGGATGTCTACCTTCTTTCAACCAATCTTCCTGGGCAAAACACATTGCCTCTTATCAAACAGTTTCAGGACAAGATCATCATCTTAATGGTGAACTATATCAATAACGATACAGTCGGCGAACCTCTCAAGTATGGTGCAAAAGATTATATTGTCAAACCGTTCATGCTTGAAGACCTATTGCGTAAGATCGAACACTACAAAGAGTATCAGTCACTTAAAAAACAAACCTCTTTATATCAGGAGTATATGCAGAATCTTCTACATAATATTGAAACTGATTTTGATATTGCTGAGATCACGACACCGCTTGTCATTGAAACCAACTATCAAAGACTGGTTGACAAGATCGTCTTTGAACATGCTTCCCAAACGAATACATTGCTTACGTTTATCCCTTTGAGCGATAAAGACTGGAAAGAGAAAATACAAAAAAGCAGTCCTAGTTCGCTGCTTTATATTACAGAGATACATCAACTCAAAAAGAGCGACAAAGATGCCCTGTTGGAGATGCTGAACGGATATAATTTTATCATATGTACAACAACGGAGCTGGAGTCTGATTTTGAGACCATAACACTCAATACCGAATCCAAGCTATACGACCAAAATGAGATCATGACCATAGATGATTATGTAAAGTTCATCGTCAACAGTTTTCAATACAAATTTCCAGATACAGAGCTCTCTAAAAAACTAGGGATCTCAAGAAAAAGCCTATGGGAAAAAAGGAAAAAATATGGCCTCTTCAAAAAGAAATAAGTCACTCTATATTGATACGGAAGCTTTATCGACATTAGCCTTGGTAAAATCAGGGCTTATCTCTCCTGTAGAAAAGCTGATGAATAAAAAAGAGGCCCAAAAGGTCGACGAGACCAAGATGTACAAAGGTGTACCCTTCCCTTTTTCTTTTATTCTGGCACCTCAAGGCAGAAAAAACCATCAAACACTGCTCACTCTTCAAAAAGGTGAAAAAGTCACTCTGATCAATGATGGCAAAGAGGTGGGTGAACTGATCGTAGAAGAGACATTCGAAGTTGATCCTGCACAACGTCTTTACAATATCTATGGCACTTCAGACAGTTCGCATCCTGGAGTAAGGAATACTACCCTTAGGCTTGGCAAGATAGCTGTATCGGGCGAGTATACTGTCACATATCCTCTCATTGAAGATAATATGAAGCGCATTAAAAGCATGATCAGAAAAACCGGTGCAAAACAAGTAACATCGATGATGCTTGCAGCAAACCCTTTGAACCGAGCACATGAAAGAATGATTCGTGAAGCGATCAGCAGCTCGGATCTTCTTGTGATATTCCTGCGTAAACCGTTTACCAGCGAAGGTCTTCGTTACGATATACGTCACAATGCTCTCAATACCTTTGTAGACAACTTTCTGCCACGCAATAAGGTACTGATCATACCTTTTGAGAATACCTACATCTTTGCAGGATATAATGAGCTTATCCTGGATGCGCTTTTAGCAAAGAATTATGGATGCAACCAATTGGTCATCGGTAAAAATCATGGCGGATTAGGTCTATATTATGACAAAAACCGTTTAAGTTCTGTCTTTGATGCGTGTCAAAACATTGATATAGACATTAAAACCATAGATGAATATGTCTACTGTGATACCTGTAAAACATTGGTAAGTACACAAACCTGTCCGCATGGGCAACATCACCATGTACACTATGACTCGGCATCCATTATGAAACTCATACAGGCTGGGCTGATACCTCCTTCCATCCTCGTAAGAAAAGAGGTTTCCGCCAATATCCTGGCTGCGCTTCTACCTGATAGATTTGAAAATCTCCAGGAGATGCATTACTCTTTGATGCCAGGTTCAGGATTGTTAGAACAACAAAGTGAAGAGCAGTTCTACCTCAAGCTCATTGAACTGTATCAGACCTCATCATTGACATAGGCTAAGGAATTTTATGACGATTCAAAAACTTTTTTTAACATTCTTCGGTGCCGGACTCAGTCCAAAAGCACCTGGAACAGTAGGATCACTGGTTTCTCTTCCTGTTGGAATGGCTGTCATCTACTATTTGGGTGTAGAAACACTTTTTATGTTCACCTTGGCGATCACTGTCATAGGTATCTTTGAAGTGAACAAATATGAACAAGCTACCGGCATTCATGACCATTCCCAGATCGTTATAGATGAAGCAGCGGGTATGTGGCTCAGTCTCATGATCGCTTACTCAACAGCGACTGCCATGAACTATCCTTATGCTGATATCTTGGCTATTGTATTCAGTTTTGCTGCATTCCGTCTTTTTGATATCTGGAAACCTTCAACGATAGGATGGATAGACAGGGAACTTAAAGGCGGTCTGAGTGTCATGCTGGATGATGTACTTGCAGGAATTGCAGGCGGACTACTGACTGCACTGCTTCTTATGGGGATCGAAAAACTACTTTAAAGGTTTTTTCTCCTCTTTTTATCATTAGGGAATGCATCAAAGAACATTCCTATCACAGAGATCAGCATGATAAAGTAGGCTATAAACCTCGTAAACCCTGCGATCACAGATTCATAGGCAAGAAGACCCATTTTGCTCAGCATATAGTTAAAATCATGAATGGCATCCACACCTAAAAAAGATTTATGTGCAGGAAGCACCAGTCCTTCATGTGCTGTGGAGATATACCAAGCTGTATATTGAAGCGAGAAGCCCACAAAAAAGAGTGCGATCAAGGCAGCAAAAGCGTTACCTTTTTTATAGTAATAATAGCCGATCAAGCCAGGAAAAAGCAGCTGGAAGATCGTTCCGTTTGCCATGGTTACAAACTCCGGGCAATGAAGGATATAGCAAACCCCATGACCTCCTTCATGCACGATACCCAAAGTCTGATTGGCCACAAAAAAGTACAGAGTGAAAACCATTTGAAGTAAAGAATCACTCTTCTGATAGCTAGGCTCCCAAGGCGCATAATGAGGAAAGAGCAGTAAAAAAAGCACAAAAATCCCCAGTGTTACCTTCTTTGCAAGAAGTGATGATCTATGTTTTTCTTTCCCCTCCTGATCACTATGTAAATGTTTGAAAGGATTTTTAGACATCGATCAAATGCTTTAATATTCGTTTGATGATCTCTTCATAGTCTTTA
>DATCTA010000090.1:0-3539 GCA_036568165.1 Sulfurovum sp. | reverse complement strand
AGCAGGTCTTACACATACTGACTTTAACATTCCGGGGCACTTCTCTTATGATCTGCTGCTAAAGCTTACTATGCATTTAACGGGCAGCCAGAGTGATGTTGAAGAGCAATACAGACGAATGGTCTTTAATGTTATTGGCAGAAATCAGGATGACCATGCCAAAAACTTCTCTTTCATGATGGATAAAAACGGCGACTGGAAGATGACCCCGGCTTACGATATTACCTATGCCAATGGTTCAGGATATACCAGAAACCATCAACTCTCTATAAAAGGAAAAACCAATAATTTTACCTTGGATGACCTGCTGTATATTGCAAAAGAAAATTCGATCAAGGAGTCTTGGGCAAGAGAGTTTATTCAAAGGACTGTAGAAATTGTCTCAGAGTTCAAGCAAAGAGCAAAAAAAATACACTTGCGTGAAGACTTTATCAAGATGGTAGCAAAAGACTTAAGGCTGGATATCATTAACAAAGGAATGAATCAGTTTATATTAAAACAAGACGAAGATGTTGAGAATCATCATATAAATAGTTCAGGACCCAAGCCATAAGAGCAACTTTATTTTAGGCCCAAAATACTCAAAATTAATAATTCATTATTTGAATATAATGGGCCATAAAGATGAACTAAATACTATTCCTATTATTCATTTTTCAATCTATCACTGTTTTACTATCCTAAAAAAGGATAGAAGATGAAACACTTCCCAAACACAGAAAAGTCAAAATGGATGATCGGTTTAGCAACTAAACTGTGTGCTTTCAAACACTATATCAAATCAGAACCAGTAGATGAAGAGTCAGATATAAAAGTGAAGCTCGTTATCAATGCATACGGCATGCTGATACTCGATGGCATGATCGAAGGCAAACGCCATAGATTCTCTACCAAGAAAAGAGCCACGATCTGGAATATACTCAAATACACCTGCCAGATAAAAACCGCATTCATGCACTTGTATGAAGAACGGTTTGACATGCCTGCAACTACAGAAGAGAATTTTAGAACCTACGGACAGCATATTCTGGAGAATACAAAGAACTACAGAAACCTGTTCTCTCAAAGAGAAGAACTGTCCAGGTTCAGAAAACTTTGCAGAACCTTTGGCTCGATGGCATTGAGCGATATCAAGGCAAGCCATATCCTAAAGTGGCAAAACAACTTCAATATGGCACCTAAGACCGTGATCAACTATAGAGGTACGCTCAATATCATCTTTAAATATGCCGTCTATGATGAACTGATGTCCAGTAATCCTCTAAGTGTCGTAAGGGCTCCAAAGGTTATCAGAAAAGAAGTCAAGATATTCAGAGAAAATGAAATAAAGCTCTTATTGAAATATACTACCGGACAACTGCACAATATTATTCAGTTCGTAGCATTCACAGGAGTGCGTGCAGGAGAGCTTATTGCATTAAGATGGAGTGATGTTGACTTTGAGGAAGATACCATAAGCATCTCCAAAAGAATAAGAGAAGGGAACGAAGATATTCCAAAGTCTAAACGAAACAGAGTGCTTGATATGCTTCCACAGGCTAAAGAGGCATTGATGCATCAGGCTAGGCTAACCAAGAAGAGAAGTGAATATATCTTCACCACTCGCTTTGGTACACCCTACAAGAGATCAAACAAGATATCTGCTGCCATAAGAAGAGTCTGCAAAAAAGCACATATCAATGGTGGAACGCTACAGACACTTAGAAGATCGTGTAATACGCTTTATAAGCAGTATGGACTGCCAAATGACTGGATACTTGACCAGCTTGGACATATGCAGGATGATGTGAACAGACGACACTATACAGGAAAGATCAAACCAGACCTGTCACACATTGGCACGCTCTTGTCAGAGTAGTGTCACAGTGTTGGCAGAGTGCTGTCAAAGGTGAAAGAAATTCAGTTATAATAAAAGCTGTCAATTTGAGTTGTGGCGCGTTCTTTTTCTTTGTATGGTGCGGGGTATTATGACCCTCGCACCTCTGTGTGGCAATCTCCGGATCCGATATTAAATAAATATATAGATGGGCAGCCTAACCACGGTGTGTTTGATCCAAGAAATTTAGGACTTTATACGTATACAGCAAACAACCCGGTAAATATGGTTGATCCAGATGGTAAGGTATTCTGGTTTGCAGTTGGTGCAGCTATTGCCGCATACGATGCGTATAGTAACTATCAAGAAGGTGGTTGGGAAGCTGTTGCAGATGGTCTTGCAAAAGATGCGTTAATTACCGTTGCCACAGGTGGTGCAGGCAAGATCGCAACTAAAGTTGCGACAAAGGTTTATGATGGATACAAAACTGCTAAAACTACTAAAACTTTACAAAATATGGTAGATGAAGTTGCAGAGCAAACAGATAAACTGATCGACGCAGGACAAGGACACAAAGTGTTTAGTAGAAAACAATTGAATGCAATAAAAAAGAGACCATATCTTGAAAAAACTTATCGTGGAAGTATAATTGATAAGAAAGTAAGAGAAAAAGTTGAAAATAATAAGTTCTTGCAAAATGAAGGACTTTTTGGTAAATCCAATAAGGATGTTGACTTTACGAATAAAAGAGGAGACAAATGGGATATGACAACTGAACGTCAAGCTCAAGCTCATAAGGATAAATATGGTGAAGACACCATAATACTTGATACAGAGAGATACCAAAAATGAAAAATAGCGAATTAAAAGAAAGATGGAAGGATTTTAAAGTTTCTTCATTATCTGGAGGGTTAATGAGAAAACGAAAAATAAAGTCTCCATTTAATATGGTCGATGGAATTTACCAAGACTTTAGAGGTATAACAATTGATGAAGATATTAAAAAGGTTGATATGACGAATATAGACTTTACTTATTCGTCGTTTTTAAAGTTTTCAAGATTTCAGGAATGTATATTCAAAAATGTACTATTTGTTAACTCAGACATGAATCATTTTAAAGAGCATAATTGTGAATTTATAGAATGTTTATTTGAGAATGTTGAACTGAATAATGCAAAAATTGGATATGGAGGAAGTATTTATAGAAATTGCATATTTAGAAATTGTGATTTTCGTAAAATATCTATTATAAAACCAGAATTTACAAATTGTACTTTTGAAAATTGTAATTTGGAGGGTGTAGACTTTAATGTATCTTATTTTGAGAATTGTAAATTTATAGGAAACATAAACGATGTTTGGTTTAGGGGAGATTATGCGTTTCCAACAGATCTTAAAGAATATGGAACCTTTAGAAAAAATGAGATGAAAAATATTGATTTTTCCAACACAAAACTTTCTTGGCTGACATTTACTGATGGCATTCCTTTAAATGCTATTATTCTGCCTGATGACAAATTTATAATTTACTTAGAGAATAAAGAAAAAAGTATTACAGAAGCAACAAAAAGGGTGGATCAGGTTTTTAATGATTACAAAGATAAGACATTAGCAATTAAAATATTAAATGAATTATTGGATGAAACAGACCCTAATCAGACTGAATATATTTTTTCATTGGAAGATTTAAATGAAAACTATTCATTAAATGAACAATTTCT
>DATCTA010000089.1:0-9267 GCA_036568165.1 Sulfurovum sp. | reverse complement strand
ATTATTAGGAGAGTTGAGTATCACAAGGTCCGCTCTGCTCAATGCCTCTTCATCCACAACCGGTTGAAAATTATTGGTTTCATTGAGGTCAAGGTAGATCACTTCTGCCCTGGATGCTTTGGCCGCACCTTCATAGATCTGATAGAAAGGATTAGGAAAGACCATCACGGGCTCTTTTACATCATGCAATAAAAACTGCGGGAAATTAAAAAGCACCTCTCTTGTCCCGAACGTAGGAATGATCTGTTCATCGCTGAGTGTAAGACCAAAACGCTTTTGATTGTACGTCAGCATACCCTCTCTCAGTTCTGTTTCTCCAGCCGTTTTTGGATACTTGTTCAGTAATGCAGAAGCATGGTTGAGTGCATCGAGTATAAATGTCGGTGTATCAAACTGGGGTTCACCGATCGTAAGGCTAAGTGCAGTGTAATCACTGTTGGGCGTAACAGTGTCAAGCAGTTGATTGAGTTTCTCAAAAGGGTAGGTTTCGAAGTTCATTGTTGCCCTGTATTTTTAGTAAAGATTATAGCGTACTTGGGGTAAACTATAACTTTACTATAAATGCACCTTTATGTATACGGTTGCGTACTTTATTCAACACATCTCTTGCTTTTTTTTCATCTTTATAGCCACCTACAAGTACTTTATAGTTACCCTCATTTCTTATGGTGTAATTCAAACCTAAACCTTTTATACTTGTTAAAAGTCTGTTGTTTGGCATTTCAGAGAATGAACCAACTTGTACATAATACATTGCTGAAGACTTAGCTATAACCTTTTGCCTCTTTGCCGGCGCATTAGTTTTTACTTGAACTGATGATTTTTTTTGTATAGTATGCGTTTGTTGTACTTTGCTAGAAGAAGGTTTTACCACTGGCTCAGCCGAAATATTCATTGTAGACTTTACAGCAGATGTTTTTGCTAGCCAAGTGATAATATCATCTTGCAATTTTGAAGCATAATATCTTGCTCTTGCTCCTTCAACTAGTATTACCACTGTATAGAGTTTTCCAGCCCTGTTTTGAACATACCCGCCTATATTTTTCACATTTTTCAGTGTACCTGTCTTCATCCATGCGCGTTTCTTCACAGCCGAATACCTAAAACGTCTTTTGATTGTACCATCGACCCCTGCTATGGAGAGTGTATCCATCCATCTTTTTCCATAGTTGTCATAGGAATGGTCATATACATCAGCCAAAATTTTTGCACTCATTTTAGATGTACGCGAAAGTCCGCTTCCGTTATCTATCTTCAATACACCTTTACCCAAAGCACCTCTAGAATCCAATATATAACGGATTGCATCTCTTCCTTTTTGCATTGTAGCAGGTCCGCCATAGAGTTTTGCACCGGCATAAAGCATAAGATGTCTTGCATAAAGGTTGTTACTCTCTTTGGCTGTTTCAGAAATGATCTCTTCAAGGGTATCTGAGTAATGTGTAAAAAGTTCTTTAGCATTTGAAGGTATCTTCTGTAATTTAAAGCCTCCTTTGACTGCGATTCCCCTTTTTATAAGACTGTCTTTTAATGCATAGTAAAATGATTTATAGGGTTTAGTGATGACCTGACAGATATTACGTTTTCCACAGTGTTTAGAGATCTTTCCGCTTAAAAAAACCGTAGGTGTCACATTACTCTTGTCGATCTTCACCCTCGGCCAGGAGTATGGTCCTTTACAGGCTGCATTCACACGCTCCAATTGATTCACCACTTTATAACTTTCATCTGCATGTTTTTTAACAACTCTATTTTCTTTAGGCATCACACACACCGTTACCACACGTTCATTGAACATCATGGCATCAGGCATGGCATTATAGGCACTGTAGGTATATTGATCAAAACCAGAGTTGTCCTGATCACCCACTTGAAAATAGGTTCTGTCTATGACGATATCACCTCTAATCTGGCGTATCCCTTTTGCACGGATTTCAGAAATAATTTCTTCGAGATGACCGGCATTTAATGTCGGATCACCAAATCCTTTTACAAACAGATCTCCATGAAGTATGCCATTCTTCAATTTTCCTGTGGTATAAAATTTTGTAGGCCATCGATAATCAAAACCCAGTTTAAGGAGTGAAGCGTATGTTGACAATACCTTGATAACAGATGCTGGAGTACGTGAAGCGTCAGGATTGAGAGAGGCAATGACCCTTCCATTTTTACCCGCTTCCTTAATATAGATACTGATATCCTTTTGTGGAATGCCTGATTTTCGGATCTGTTCATTAATGGCCCCGGGTAAAGCATAAAGCCAAATGGAAAGAATGAAGTAAACAAATAAACGTCTCATGATATTGCCTTATACGCAGAATGCAGTCTCTGCATCGCTTCTTTTAATACTTCCATTGATGTTCCTACATTGAGCCGCATGAATCCTTCACCAGAATTACCAAAGCTTTTACCATCATTCAGCCCAAGTCTTGCTTTATATACGAAAAAATCCACCAGTTTGTCATGGGGTAGATTCATTTCTTTACAATCAAGCCACATTAAAAAAGTAGCTTCTGTAGGAACTGCATATATCGGTATCTGATGTTCTCGTAAAAAACTATTAACATAACTGATGTTTGAACGTAAATGTACTTTGAGCTGTTCTAACCATGGCGCCCCTTCATGATATGCACTTATCAGTGCTTCTATACCAAAAGGATTGCCATTGGTAATGCCTGATCTGTCCTGTTCAAGTCTATATGCTTTACGCAATTTTGAATCCGGTATGATAGCATAAGAAGTATTCAGCCCTGCGATATTGAATGTCTTGGATGGAGCATTCAAGATGATGCAGTGATGCATCATCTTTTCAAAACTCCCAATGCTTCGATATACATTTGCATAGACAATGTCCGCATGAATTTCATCCGAGATGATAAGTACATCATGTTCTAGGCATATCTCGATGATCCTCTCGAGTTCTTGAGTGGACCATACACGTCCAGTAGGATTATGCGGTGAGCACAGCAAAAAGAGTTTGGCCTCTTTTGCTTTGTGTTCAAAGTCCTCAAAATCTATATGATACGTACCATTTTCATAGACCAGTGTATTATCAAGCACCCTTCTTCTTTTATGTTTTATGGAGCTTACGAATGGAGGGTATATCGGTGTTTGGATGATAATACCATCACCTTCTTGGGTAAAAGCGGAAATGATAAAATTCAAAGAAGGTACCACGCCGTAACACGGAACGATCCACTCTTGTTCGATCTGCCAGCTAAAACGGTTTTGCATCCAGTTTTGAATCGCCTGATAATAGCTGTCTGGATAAATAGTGTACCCATACACAGGATGTGAAGCACGTTTCATCATCGATACCTGTACACATTTTGGTGAAGCCAGATCAAGATCAGCTACCCACAGAGGAAGCAGATCATCCGTACCGAATTTCTTCTTGGCGTCATCCCACTTTACCGTGTGTGTACCTTTACGATCAACAGGGTCAAACATATCTACCTCTTTTGCCAAATTGTCATTTGTGCGATAGTGTACTGATGCTTACGTGCAGTCTCTTGTATGACAAAGGGAATATCTTTGGTATCAATGAGTTCAAAGTCATCTCCAAGTATCTCTTTAAGTCCCTCTAGTGTCGTGACGTTTTCACCGTCTTTTTTATATCCGCCTATCCATTTCTCTTTAGGTGTAGACTCTTCCTGCCAGGTGTAAGGTGAGGTCAGGATCAGCAAACCGCCTTCATTGATACGCGACGCAAGTGAATCTAAGAACTTTTTGGGGTCATAAAGTCTATCTAAAAGATTACCCCCGAAAACCAGATCGAAATCAGTATAAAGAGGTTTTAGATTACAGGCATCTGCCTGCCAAAATGAAACTCTATTTCGTTCTTCATCCAAGTCAAAATCTGCTAATCTCACTTCATAAAAATTTTTGAGTTCACCCTCGGTCGGCATTGAGTAGCGAAGTATACCGTTTTCTTTGATATACTCCGCTTCTTGTATGAAACGTGCAGAAAAATCGACCCCTATCACTTCATCAAAACCTCGAGCCAGTTCAAAGGTGCTTCGTCCTATGGCGCATCCTACATCCAGTGCTTTTCTTTTAGGTCTGTTTTGCATATATGCTAAAGCTATTCTCGCACAAGCTGCAGGATAGTTTTCAACACCCAATGCATTTTCACCCCAGCCAAAATGGCAATACTGTGATATGAGTGCATCTGTATTATAGATATTGGTCTTGATTTTCTCTTGATATGTACTTTGTATATATCTGAACCCGGCATGCTGGTAAAAATGACGTCTGAATGCATAACGGCTTTTATGTGTAGCAAGGTTTCCGCAACTTATCCATGAACCTCCCTTTATAAGATCATGTTTTCCATCAAAGGTCGGAACAGAGAAGTCATCATACACTGGATGTATCTTAAACCCGTCAAAAGGATAGATAGCCGTACGTGTCCATTGCCACACATTTCCTATTACGTCATAGAAATTTCCATGTCTACATGTATCCACAGGCATAGATGAGGCAAAATATTCCAGATTGATATTGGCGATACGCTCACCTTTAGAAGTCCATTCAAGATAAGAAGAGACACCGCATTCATCATATAATCTCATATATTCATCTTCTGTAGGCAGGGTGATATGAACTCCCTCCTTTTGGCTTTTCCATTGACAAAAAGCCTCTGCCTCAAGCTGATTTATCTCTACAGGCCAATTGAGGGGCAAGTCTATTTCACTGCTCAGTGTTCTAAGTCTATACCCTTCTTTACCTTTTTGCCAAAAGAGAGGATACTGTGCTTTAGTGTATGCTTTCCATACTTTGCCCTCCTCAGACCAAAATGTATCATTTTGGTATCCACTGTCTTGTACAAACTCTAAAAATTCCTCATTGGAAGTAAGGTATTTAGCAGCTTTAAAGGCAGGTATATATGCATGATGCACACCATACTCATTGTCCCATCCAAAAAAATCGGCATCATTATTCTTGCCAAGCACTACACTCCCTGCAGCTACTTCAAGAAGTTCATTTTTCGGTCCTGCACCACTATTCCCACACGCTTTCCACTCTTCATTCTCCTGCACTGCATCCAAAGGAAGCTGACGTATCAAGACCGAAGAGGTTTCAAGATGAATATTTTCATGCTCGATACCCATCAAAATCACCCACCAAACTGAATCTTGTGTAATAGGAAGTGTTAAAGGAAGTGTATCAATGAGTCTAGAAACCTTCGCATAGACTTCATCACGATACTTTTGTGTTTTTTCCAAAGTCGGCCATTCATAGTGGGTCTCATCTAGGTCATCCCAGCTCATTTCATCTACTCCTACAGCGAAAATAGACTCAAGCTCCGGATCTATACGATCGTCAATAATCTTGGCAAATTTCAATTTATTGATGAAAAAAGTAGCTGTATGACCATAGTAAAATATAATGGGATGACGAAGGGGATCTGCTTTTTTAAAATAGGCATCTTTATCGGTAACAAGTCTGAAAAGAGACTCATACCGTTTATAACAAAATTGAAAATAGTCTTTAATCTCTTTACGTTTGCGCTCAGAGTCCGTTCCATGCAAGGTGGGCATATTTGGCATGTATCATTCCTTCGAATTTCTATACATGTAAGATACCTCAGACACTTTAAAAGTCTGCCTTTTCCTTTGCACTCTCGATCATAGAGATGAAAATAGTATAAAGGTTTGCTATTACAGCACCAATGACCAATCCTGTTGCCAAAGGCTGATTGCCATAAAACTGTAAAGCGAAGAAAGCTGGAACCAAGTGAAGGTCTGCTACCAATGAACCGGCCAAAAGCTCAGCAGAAAGGAGGTTTCTAACCCCGATCTTCAAGAGCGTCGAGATCAGGTTCACTGATCCGGCTATAAATAATGCAACCACAGTCGGTTCATATAAAAATGCTGCCGATGTCGTAAGTGACATCAGCGTGAAAAACATATAAAAGACTTTACCCCAATTCATTCATTCTCCTTAAACTTTAACTATAGTGTACCATTTTCATGCAAAGAAAAAATACTTTTCTCTTTATTCTTTATAATGTTCCGCTCTCGTACATAGCACGCATTTTTTCTTTCTCTTTTTCCTTTTTGAGCTTTTCTGCTTCCTTCTCTCTGAAATTCCCTACAGAGAAACCAAGCCACAACAAGATAGGCGATGCTACA
The DNA here is from genome assembly GCA_036568165.1 of Sulfurovum sp. Lineage (GTDB taxonomy): Bacteria > Campylobacterota > Campylobacteria > Campylobacterales > Sulfurovaceae > Sulfurovum. The sequence continues at coordinate 3,130 of DATCTA010000089.1, read as the reverse complement.
AAAATAGATGAGTATGTACCTACCATAATACCAACAAGCAGTGTGAAACTGAAACCGTTGATGATCTCACCACCAAACATATAGAGTGTGAACACCACAAAGAGTGTTGTAAGAGATGTCAATGTCGTACGTGAAAGCGTACGTGTGACTGACTCATCGATGATCACTCCAAGATCTGTATCTTTGATCGACCTTATACCCTCACGTATACGGTCAAATACAATGATCGTGTCATTCAGAGAATATCCAAGCAGGGTTAAAAGTGCTGCCAGGATATCAAGATTGATCTCAACATCAAATAACACCAGCATCCCCATAGCAATGGTAACATCATGTACAAGTGCAATCACCGAAGCAACAGCGAAACGCCACTCAAATCTAAATGAAATATAGATCAGGATCCCTATGATAGCGAGTGTCATGGCCATGAGACCTTTTTCACGCAATTCAGATCCTACTTTCGCACCCACCATGTCAACACGTCTTACTTCAAAGTTTCCTGTATCCTGAAGCAGTGTTCTGATTTGATCACCAACATCTACGCCTAAGGCTTTTGAACTTGTTTTGGTACGGATAACCACTTCATCTTCCCCGCCAAAGAATGTCACGGTTGCACCTTGATAGGATTTGTCAGTATTTATGGCTTCTCTTACCTTTTGTATAGGTGCTTCACCTTCGTATTTTACCTGTATAAGCGTACCACCGGCAAAGTCTATTCCATAGTTAAATCCTTTACTAAAGATAATTCCCAATGCCAAGACAACTAAAGTAATTGAAAGAAAACCGAAACGTTTACTCTTACTCATCAACGAGAGAGGTTGTTCATATTTAAAGACTTCCATTATTTTGTCCCCCCTCTTTTGATACCAAACCAGAATCCGAGTCTGTTCTTATCGATCTTCGGCAACAGCCATTGGTACATACCATGAGTACCTACTATAGCTGTCAGCATAGATGCGAGAATACCGATGCTCATCGTAAGCGCGAACCCTTTGATCGCACCTGTACCATATACATACAGTACTGTTGCAGCGATCAGTGTTGTTACGTTGGCATCCCAGATGGCAGTAAAGGCATTCTTATACCCGTCCTCTATCGATTTAACCACAGATTTGCCTTCATCCAGCAGTTCTCTGATACGCTCAGAAATAATAACATTTGCATCCACTGCCATACCGACCGTAAGAACGATACCAGCCATACCAGGCAGAGTGAGTGTAGCCCCAAAGAGTGACATAATCGCAAGAATCAAAAAGAGGTTACCGATCAACGCAATATTTGCGATGATCCCTGCCATACCATAGTAGATCACCATAAAGATCACGACCACCACGAACCCTAGAACCAAAGCCATTGAACTGGACTTGATACTATCCGCTCCAAGGCTTGGGCCTACTGATCTTTTTTCCATAACGTACACAGGCGCAAGCAGTGCACCTGAACGCAGTGCGATCGCAAGGTCATGTGCTTCTGCGATTTCAAAATTACCTGAGATCTGAACACGTCCGCCACCGATACGCTCTCTGATATTTGGCGCAGAATAAACCTTGTTATCAAGAACGACTGCCATACGTTTTCCAACGCTTATCGCCGTAAAGTCACCAAAGATCTTGGCACCCTGCCCGTTAAGCGTAAAATTGATCACCGGCTGGTTATTTTCATCGAACCCTACTTTGGCATCAGTGAGCATAGAACCATCCAGAACAGGGATCGCGCGAAGTAGATATTTTTCACCTGTATAAACATCCGGGAGTATCACATCTCCATAAGTTTTTGCTTCTTGTGCACTCATAGTGGCTACTCTGATGTTTCTGTCTTCATCTACAGCCATGAGCTGCAAATGTGCTGCACGTGCGATGAGTTCACGGATACGCTGTTCATCCTCTTGTGTTTTGATCCCCGGTACTTCCACAAGTATCTTATCTTCACCCTGTTTTGCAACCGTTGGCTCTGCAAGACCAAACTCATTGAGTCTTCCTCTGATGGTTTCAACAGCCTGTTTGATCGCACTCTGTTTCGTACGTTCTACTTCCTCTTGGGTCATAGTGATCGAGAATTTCAGTCCATTCTCGATGATCGCAGTACCTTCAAGTTCTTTTTTAAGAAGATCTTTGGCTCTGACGACATCATCGCTGTCAAGTAGTTCGAACGTGATCTCTTCACCATCGACCATACGAAGCTCGTCAAAGATAATATCTTCATCATCAAAGATATACTTTACAGATGCTGCCATGGATTTGATACGTGATTCAATGGCGACTTCACTCTTGATCCCTAGAAGCATATGCAAACCGCCTTGAAGGTCAAGCCCCAAAGTGATCTTCTTACCACTTTCACTTTGTGTCAAAGAAGGAACAGAAAAGACGATACCGAAAATGAGGGCAAAGGCAAAAAGAACTACCCTAAAATTAAGCGTCTTCACCTAATTCAACCTTTTTTGCAACATATGCTCTATCGAGTTTAACGATAGTATCATCATTTAGTTTGATTTTGATAAAATCTTCTTCAGTTTTGGCAATTACAGCGATAAGTCCACCATTTGTAATGATCTGATCACCTTTTTTTAGGCTTTCAAGCATTGCTTTGTGTGCTTTTTGATGTTTTTGTTGCGGTCTAATGATTAAAAAATAAAAAATCGCAAATAAAATAATTAGAGGTAAAAATGAACCAATTGCACTGCCTTGTTCTGCACCCATAGGAATCCTTTTGAATAAAATTAGCCAATATTTTAGCAGTTTAGAACTAACAAAAGGCTTTTTGATAGCACTTTTAAGTTCATGCTTCATCTACCTCAACCATTGGGGATTTTCATACCCGATAATCAACACAATCCTGGGAATTATGACACTCTATTTGCTGCTTCAAGAGGATCAAAAAGTCTGGTTCATCGCAGGTACTTTTATCGGATTGTTCTGGTTTTGGTGGATCGCATTAAGTCTTAAACATTATGGCTATATATGGGCTATACCCGCTGAGATATTGGTCATTTCTTTTATCTACGGTTCGCTTTTTTGGGTCTTTGCCTGGAGTGCAGAAAAACTCTCATATCGACTTTCTGTTCCTTCTGTTTTTTTCAAATCTTTATTTCTATTGATTTTTAGTTATGTTCATCCTTTTGGTTTTGACTGGT
>DATCTA010000088.1:0-5081 GCA_036568165.1 Sulfurovum sp. | reverse complement strand
TCTTCGTAATCACCTGTGTTGTATAGTAAGGACTGAACTTAAGATGAGGGAATTTTGTTCCAAGTGAAGAGATGAGATCATCATTGACTGCATTCTCTTCCATAGGAAGTATGGTCAGAGGATAGTTCATGACAAAAAGTTTCTTGGTGAACTCTTTTTGTGTACCGTTCATGATCCCCATAGCGATCATCAGCACCATCACACCTGCAGCGATCCCTAAAAAGGCAAGCATGGCAGAAATGAAGATAAAAGGGTTCTCTTTGTCGTATTTGAGATAGTGTTTAATGATATGCCTAATAAACTTCTTATTAGGCGATGAGATGCTGGTAGGCCTTGACATTATGCCAAAAGACCTTTTTTAGGTCCGCTCTGCCCGCAGCAGTTTTTATATTTTTGACCTGAACCACACGGGCACGGATCATTTCTTTTTGGTTTTTTGGTTCCTTTTAAAGGTTTCTTCTTCGGTGCTTCTTCTTCATCCGTACTGAGTTTTGCATCAGCGAATTCGCTTTCCAGCTCTTCTCTGATATGTTCAACAGCAGCTTCTTCTTCCTCAGGGGATTCAAAGTCGAACTGCACAAGCTGAAGCACTTTTACCGCTTCGTATTTGATACGGCTTACCAGTTCTGTGAAGAGTTTATAACTGTCCTGCTTGTATTCTGTAAGCGGGTCTTTTTGATTGTATCCTCTTAGACCGATACCCGTTTTGAGTACATCCATCTCATACAGATGGTCTCTCCATTGAGGATCAAGGACCTGTAGGTAGAGGATACGCTCTATCTCCTGTCTCTGTTCAGGTACGATCTGTGACATTTTCTTTTCATAAAGCTCTTCCATCATTCTGGTGATCATTTCAGTGAGCTCATCGAACTCTTTTGCTTTGAACTGTTCACTGTCCACTTGGATACGAAGCTCCTCTTTGATCAGTGCAGCCAGTCTTTCCACATCATAGTCCTCTTCAGGCATACCTTCAAAGATCTCTGCTTCTGATAAAAGATGTGCTATATACTCTGCACGGTTCTCTTTGATCTTGCCTCCGATATCAAATTCAGGATCAAGAAGCTGGTTTCTGAAGGCATAGATCGCTTTTCTTTGGTGGTTTGCAACATCATCATACTCCAAGATGTGTTTTCTTGATTCGTAGTGTTGGTTCTCCACTTTTTTCTGTGCTTTTTCTACCGAACGTGTAACGATCTTTGAGTCGATATATTCTCCATCTTCTACACCCAGTTTGTTCATAATGTTTCTGATCTTTTCTCCACCGAAGATACGAAGCAGGTTGTCATCCAAACTCAGGAAGAACTGGCTCTCGCCAGGATCACCCTGACGTCCGGAACGTCCTCTTAACTGGTTGTCGATACGTCTGCTCTCATGACGCTCCGTACCCAGGATCATCAGTCCTCCCAGTTCCCTTACTTCATCATTGATCTTGATGTCAACACCACGTCCGGCCATGTTCGTTGCGACTGTAACCGCGCCTTTCTGCCCGGCATTGACGATGATCTCTGCTTCCTGTGCATGGTTTTTGGCGTTGAGAACGTTATGGGCGATCTTCTCTTTTTTCAGTCTTTCATGGATCATTTCGGACTTTTCAATAGAAGCTGTACCGATAAGTACCGGCTGTCCTTTTTGATTGAGCTCTTTGACCCTTTTTACCACAGCGTTGAGTTTTTCACGTTCTGTATTGTAGATGAGGTCATTCTTATCGATTCTCGCAATCGGAAGATTGGTAGGGATAGAGATAACGTCCAATCCATAGATCTGAGAGAATTCAGTTGCTTCGGTCTGTGCCGTACCCGTCATACCGGCCAGTTTGTCATAGAGCCTGAAGTAGTTCTGGTAAGTAATCTCTGCAAGCGTCTGTGACTCTTCTTGAATCTCCACATTTTCTTTGGCTTCAAGTGCCTGGTGCAGACCTTCTGAATATCTGCGTCCTTCCGATAGTCTTCCCGTGAACTCGTCTACAATAATGATCTCATTGTTCTGAACGACATAGTCCACATCTTTCTCGAAGATATAGTGTGCCTTAAGTGCTTGGTCAAGGTGATGCGAAAGTACGGCATTTTCAAGGCTATAGAGATTTTCGACTTCAAAAAGGTCCTGTGCCTTTTGAAGCCCGTCCTCAGTCATGACAATGGTTCTGTTCTTTTCATCAACGATGAAGTCGCCAGTTGTTTGTTCTGGTTCACCTGGCTTGGTCTGCAATTTTTCACCGCGCTGCATCTGCTTGGCTATTGCATCCGCCTTGGCATAGTGGCTCTGGTCACGATGTGTAGGTCCTGAGATAATAAGCGGTGTTCTCGCCTCATCGATAAGAATGGAGTCAACTTCATCCACGATCGCAAAGTGGTGCTCACGCTGTACTTTCTCTTCAACCCTTACTTTCATGTTATCACGCAGGTAGTCAAAACCGTATTCATTGTTGGTACCATAGGTGATGTCAGCAGCGTATTGGGCTTTTCTGCCTCTCTCATCATGTATATTGGAAACGATACATCCTACTGTATAGCCCAGGAATTCATAGAGATTTCCCATTTCCTCGGAGTCTCTTTTGGCAAGATAGTCATTGACTGTGACCACGTGAACACCTTTGCCTGTCATAGCGTTAAGCACTACTGCAAGTGTGGCAACAAGCGTTTTACCTTCACCCGTTTTCATCTCTGCAATGTTCCCGTCGTTGAGTACCAGTCCCCCGACCATCTGTACATCATAATGTCTCATGCCCAAAGTACGTTTTGCTGCTTCCCTGGTGATCGCAAAAGAGTCATGCAGTACATCATTCAATTTTTTTGTGCCGTTCTGTACTTCACTTTTAAGAGCATTAAATGCAGCTTTGAGTGCATCATCATCCATTGCCTCATAGTGAGATTCAAGAGCATTGATTTGTTTTACACGCTTAAGATAGTTTTTGACGATCTTGTCATTTTGTGTGCCAAAGAGTTTAAGTACGCTTTTAATCATAGTAGGTTTAGCCTTTGCATAAAGTGCAGATATTCTATCTAAATAGTGATTAATATTCCGTTAGCAAAAGGTGAACACTATACACGTCTGCTTCACAAATTTATGACAATATGACATATCTTAACACACTACAAGTGCTATTTTGGTATATTTCAGATTATAAGGAAAAAGAATGAAATTATTAGCGTTATTAACCTTGGCATTTTCGCTGCTTTCTGCGAACATTGAATTGCCGGATAACTTTCAAGCAGACTTTAAACAAACCATAACCAATACGAAAGAAAAAGTGATCACTTACAGCGGAAAAGTGCGTTTTACCAATGAGAGGCTGTTCAAGTGGAGTTACACGGAACCTACACAAAAAGAGGTCTGCACCGATGGATTTGAGGTACTTGTCGTGGACCATGATCTGGAACAGGTGTCCGCCTATGTGATAACCAAAGGCATTGATATTGCCAAGATACTTGAAAAAGCGATGCATCACAGTGAAAATATCTATGTGGCAGAGTATGAAAACAAAAAATATACCATACAGGTGGACAGGAAAGGGAAACTGCACAGTATCGCCTATTATGACGACCTGGATAACAAAGTGCAAATACTTTTCAGCCATATGAAGTATGGAAAAGGGGATCTTCCTGTAGAAAGTATGAAATGTAATTACCCTGGAAATTACGACATGATAAGAGGATAGAGATGCAAGAGCTATTGTTGAAGATACAGAATGATTCTACTTTTATGCTGACGTTAGGGTTGGCAGTGGTGGTCCTTTTGGTCATTTTGCTTGTGATCGTGGTTTCAGCGATGAAAGTGAAGATCTACAAAGACAGGTTCTGGAACACGAAGGTGGATAACAAAGAGAAAACTGAGTACATTGAGGCCTTGGAACATGAGCTTGAGGCCTATAAACTTAAGAATGCAAGCAATGAGCAGGAGCTGCAGCAGTTTGCAGAGACCAAAGAGACACTGAGATCCACCAATGAAACGCTTGCAGCTCTCCAAAGCAAGCACAGTGAAGTGGAAAAAGAGCTCAGTCAGACCAAAGCGAAGCTCGAGGGTGAACAAACGGTCCATGCAACACTTCAGAATGAACACAATAAACTCAAAGAGCGTCACGAGAGCGTAGTGGAAGAGAACAACCGCTACCGTACCAATAATGCCCGTTTGCTGATGAAACTTGAGAGTGAAGAGAGACTTATCGTTTCCCAGCAGGAGATGATGCATAATCATAAAAAAGAGATCAAGGATGAGCTTGAGGCATTGGCCAAAAAGGTGTTTGACGGCAACTCCCAAAAGTTTGCAGAGTTCTCAAAAGAGAACCTTGACAATATGATCAAACCGCTTCAGACACAGATCTCGGAGTTCAAAAAACAGGTGGCAGATACCTACAACGCTGAAAGCCAGGAAAGGGCTGTGTTGAAAAATGAGATCAACTCACTCAAAGAGCTCAACCAGAAGATCAGCAAAGATGCCATCAACCTTACCAAAGCGCTGAAAGGAGACAGCAAGCAGCAGGGTATCTGGGGAGAGATGGTGCTTGAAAGCGTGCTTGAAGCATCCGGACTTCGCAAAGGGTTTGAGTTTGAACGAGAGGTAAGTCTGCGTACGGATGAAAATGAGATACTAAGGCCTGATGTGGTGGTGCATCTGCCTGACAACAGAGATCTTATCATCGATGCGAAGACCTCTCTTGTGGCTTATGAGCGTTTTGTGAATGCGGGAGATGAAGAGAGCAGGATCGTGCACCTGACAACACACTTGAACTCGATCAGGGCACATGTGGAATCACTGGCCAACAAAAACTATGAACGCCTCAAAGAGGTCAATACGTTGGATTTCATCTTCATGTTCATGCCTATAGAAGGTGCACTTGCTGTTGCATTGGAACATGACAGCAGTATCTATGACAATGCTTTTAAGAACAAGATCCTTCTTGTGGGACCTACTACACTTCTTGTAGCAATGAGAGCGGTGGAAAATGTATGGAAATACGAACGCCAAAATCAAAATGCCCAGGAGATAGCAAGAAGAGCAGGTGCAATGTATGACAAATTTGTCGGTTTTTCTGAAGACCTGATGAAGATATCCAAACAGATAGACACGATTCAAGGCAGTTTTTC
>DATCTA010000087.1:0-4361 GCA_036568165.1 Sulfurovum sp. | reverse complement strand
AAGTAACCTTAATTAAAAAACATATAAGAAATAAAATATTTATCTGACCATCATTTCTTGTAGTGTCACCTTTACATTTTCTCCCAATGCATTTACATTATATCCGCCTTCCAAAAAGAACACAAATGGTACATCCGCGCTCTCCAAAACCATACGAACCATTTGACTTATACCTTCAGTCGTAACATTGAGCTGAGCCAAAGGATCACTTTCATGCAGATCATAACCTGCGGATACCAGGATGATATCTGGGTGGAACCTTTCTACACAAAGAGGAAGCTCATTTTCATAGATTTCAAACAGCTCATCATCTCCGCTTCCTGGCATCATTAAAAAATTTGCAGTATACCCTTCACCTTTTCCACTGCCCTTTTGGGATGGGGCACCTGTACCTGGATAAGCATATGCCTGATGAGAAGAGAAATAAAAGACTGTATCATCTTCATAAAAAGTGTCTTGCGTTCCATTTCCATGATGCACATCAAAATCAACGATCATCACTTTTTTATATCCAATACTTTGCGCATAACGCGCTGCAATGGCTATGTTGTTAAACAGACAAAAGCCCATAGCCTGGAGCGGTGTTGCGTGGTGACCCGGAGGCCTGACCGCACAAAAAGCTCTCTCAAACTCCCCTGACTTTATACCGTCCAATGCAACGATCCCTGCTCCCACTGCCATCGTTGCTGCATCATATGAATCAACACTGCAAACTGTATCAGAATCGATGCTGCCTCCATATCTACTGACATTTTTTATCATTTCTATATGTTCAGGTGTATGAACATACTCAATGATATGTTCTGACGCTCTGATAGGAGATTTGATTATCAATGAATCATATAATGGCTCAATCGCTTTGTTGATAGACTTCAGCCTTTGGGCTGATTCTGGATGCATTGAACCAGTATCATGTTTTAGATAGACATCATCTGTTATATATGCTACTTTCATACTCTCATTATACTCTTTTTTTAAGTACTGCTATCTCTTCTTTTAGCTTTTGAATCTCTTTTTTCAATCTTTCGTTCTCTTTACGTAGAGAATAAGGCTCATTATTACTCTCTTGGATGATACCCTTCTTCACCTCATTTTCTACATTTTCATCTATAAGAATATATACCATCTCATTACCATCTTCAACTACAGTCTCAGTAGGTAACTGACCAGATTTGGTCATTTTTACTACATTGAATATACTTAATTTATGTTTTTTGGCATAAGCTTTGATCGTTAATTTTTCCATAATATTCCTACACAATTCTTTTACTTTTCTAAGATATAATATGACAATTTCTATAAGGATTGCAATATGTACATAAAAAAACTTAACTCAATGCTATTTATGGTATTCATTTCAATAGCTTTAACACAGTTTTCATCAGCAAAAAGTTCCCATCAGATTGAATCAGAAGTTGATTCAGCTATTAAAAAATTTGAAAAAGAAGTGAGAGGCGGATCAAAGTTTCTTTCCAAGGTAAAAGGCTATCTTGTCTTTCCTTCTGTGATCAAAGGGGGACTGATCTTCGGTGCTGAATATGGAGAAGGTGCATTACGCGTAAATGGTGTGACAAAACATTACTACAGTCTGACATCAGCTTCCATAGGATACCAGGCTGGTGTTCAGGAGCATTCAGTTCTTATCGCTTTCATATCTGAAGCATCTTTAAACAATTTTCTTAGAAGCAATGGTTGGGAAGCCGGTGTAGATGGTTCTGTAACTATCGCAGACTGGGGAAAAAATAAAGATATTTCTTCAATCAGCTATGAGAAACCTATAGTTGCATTTGTATATGGATCAGAGGGTCTCATGTTAGGTGTCAGTATAGAAGGTACTAAATTCCAAAAGATCATACCTAACTAATACCTACTATCCTGTTCAGTGGTCACTTCTCCACTGAACAAAATCTTCATAATTTCCAACATCACTAAATCCATTGTAGTTACATTTTTATATTTTTTCTTTGTTAAATACTAACTATCTGTATAACTTATATGTTATGATATAATTAATGAATTTCAATTAAGGACAAATCATGAAAAAACTCAAGTTTCTACCGCTGCTCTTCATTGTGCTTTTAGCATTTACTACACAGTCAATGGCGACAATTAGTTCCAAAAGTGAAATCGAAAATGATTCAAATGATGCACTGAGAACATTTTATAAAGAAGTAAAAGGTTCTAAAAAATATTTGGAACATGCAAAAGCTTACCTTGTCTTTCCGGATATCAAAGAGGCCGGATTCTTTTTTGGCGGTAAGTATGGTGAGGGTGTTTTGCGTGTAGGTAACGCTTCTAAAGCATATTACAGTATCACTTCTGCATCTGTCGGTTTTCAAATGGGAGCACAAATGTTCCACATGGTCATAGCCTTTACTTCTGATGCTGCACTCAATAAATTTTTATTGGATGATGATGAGTGGGAGACCGATGTTGATGGTAAGATCACTATAGCTGAGTGGAATTCAAAAGAAGAGCTAGATGATACTGATTTTGAAGATGATATGGTCGCTTTTGTCTTTGATGCCAAAGGTATGCTTGGTAGTTTCACTATGGAAGGTACAAGATTTAAGAGGATAAACCCTTAAACCACTATTTTAGCAAAGCTCGTTTGAGCTCTGCTTTTCAACCCTTTATACATGACACTCCACCATATAAATAAGGTGGATTCTTCCTCCATAGCCTAAACAGCTATTTTAAGGGAAGCATTTAAAGTCGGGTGTGCCCCGCCTAGACTGTATATCTGCGTTCCTCTTTGGTTTTCGGAGGATTTAACGCTACTGTTACAGTAGCACAATTTGAGGTTTTTGCTGAAAAGTATGTCAAATTGACATACTTTTATCAGGCAAATTGTTTTTCAGCGTAAAACCACCTCTTTGAAGCGGTGGTTTTACGCTGATTTTTGACAAATAAAATTAAGGACGAGGAATGAAACTACTTAGATCTATATCTCTCTTATTTGTTATGCTATTGGCAGTTAGTACTATTGCAACAGCATCTATAGATACAGCACGTGAGATAGACAATGATGCAGATAAAGCACTCATGGAATTCTATAAAGAAGTCCACGGCGGTAAAAGATTTTTAGACAATGCAAAAGCCTATATTATCTTTCCTAAGGTAAGAGAAGCAGGATTTTTTATCGGCGGTTTATACGGTGAAGGTGCACTGCGTATCAATGGTGTATCGGACAGCTACTACAGTATCACATCAGTATCAGCAGGTTTCACTATGGGTGCACAGGAGTTTTCACTGATCATAGCTATCACATCCGATGAGGCACTTAAAAAATTCATGCGAGATGATGACTGGGAGAGTGAAGTCGATGTAAATATCGCTGTGTTTGACTATAATGCAGAAGAGGAAGCAGATGATGTGGATTTCGGATCAAATCTGGTTGGTTTCGTATTTGACTCTAAAGGTATGATGGGTAACTTTACCTTTGAAGGTACAAAATTCGAAAGAATCACACCTGACGCTGATTAATCATTGAATCTGTCTTTATAAGAACACTTCTGGCAAAGCTCCTCAACGGCTTTGCCCTTCTTAAATCCCTCGATCATATCTATGGCTCTTTTTGATTGCAATATCTCATCTAGTCTATTGTGATGCAGATCTCCAAGCTCTATAACACCATCACAGTCCAAACAGCACGGCACTACTTTTCCACTGGCTAAAATCGCTATATGCGATTGTAACCCCTGACAGGTACCATCACCGTAATTCTTGTTTTTCAAAGAAGGCCATTCAAAATAATTGTCAAAGTGGACAACTATTTTAGAGGCCAAGCGTATAGACTTGGGTCTAGATTGATAGATATCCTGCAGATCAAGTGTGATGCCAAATTCAGATGAAAGTCTATTGAAAAGTGTTTCATTGAATGGCCGTTCGCTCATCATTTCATCTAGATTCCAAACACGCAGATTGATAAACAGTTCCTCTTCTCTTTCCAACTTAGCATTACATAATGAAAGCACCGGTTTGATATATTGCTCAAAGGTGAGTGAGGTATCATTTTTGTTGAAACTGTTCAGTGATATGTTTATCTGCTTTACGCAAGGATGAAAAAGAGTTTCATAAGAGTGTTTCTTTAAAAAATAACCGCTGGTCGTTAACATTGCTTTAAGACCGTGTTTGTGCAAAATATCCAGGTAGTCATGAAGATTTGATAGTGTGAGAGGATCTCCTACAACATGACATGCTATTTCATTTGTATACTTTTTTGCCTGTTCCACGACGGATTCAAAAAAAACCAGATCCATTTCCTGGGAAGGCAGCATTTTTGTAGGACAAAAACTGCAAGAGAGCCCACATACATTCGTAAGCTCTATATATATCCGGTAAAACTTCATTTATCTTCA
>DATCTA010000086.1:0-2430 GCA_036568165.1 Sulfurovum sp. | reverse complement strand
AATTAGTTATTCTATTTTGAAAAAATCTGAAGTTTTTTACATATTTAAATAATGATTTTTAGTATATCAGCCTATTCTTTACAGAGAAGTATGCGTTGATTTGGAGGTGTGCATGCTAAAGGTCAATTCACACACCACTTGCGCATGATCACTTTGAATGATCGAGCCATCTTTATTGGTTTGTAAGTGTGCATCAAATACATGATACTTAGTTACTGTTCCTATCTTGTACAGACTCTCTTTGTGAAAATGCTCTGAAATAAAAATATAATCAAGAACATTCCCCTTGCTTTTAAAGTAGCTGGTAGGTGTTCTTTTGGGCTTTTTTGCTTCCGGGTGAGGGTTATGGACCTCTTCTTTGTATTGGTAGCTCGCATCATATAAGAGATGAGTATCTTCACTTGTATCATCATGGTATGCCGCGTTGGTAAGTGCCTCTATGGTGAGTGAATGCTCTTTATCGTTCAGGTCACACATGAGTACGACTGGTGAGTCTTTTGAGCTATGTATATCGTGGAAAAGTGAAGATGCCTCACACAACCTTTGCCTTAGAGCACTAGATTGCTTCTCTTCCAGTATTTTAAAGACACGCGTTTTTTTCTGTGGCAATGTGTCCACTTTTTTGAAAACATATTCAAATGCGTTTAGCCTGTTTGATTTTAAATGGCATACGTAGACCAAAAGCTCTTTCCCATTTGGCAATGAGATCATTGCTTTGATGGGAATTCTGGAAAATGCAAAGACATCTTTGAAATGGTGCTTCTCAAGGCTGGGAGTATGAAGATCAACACCTTGTATGCTTACTATAGGGTATTTGGAGGCAATGGCAACAGTGGTAGTTGTATATTTATTTGGTGTTGTTTCACTCAGCTTTGCATCATCAACTGTTGCAAAATGCTCATAACCCAACTCTTTTACAAGTGTTTCTAAAGCCTTTTTAGAAAAGACCTCTTGAAACCCTATGACGTCACAATCCATAGCAAGTATTTGCTTTTTGATCCACAACGTTTTTTCAAGCCACTGTCTTTGGTTGTATTTGCCTTTACGAGTGTAACACGAATAGGGCGGCTCTACAAACTGATAAAGATTAAAGGTACCCACTCTTAATTTCATGATGAAAGTATACAGTTTTCTTAGAAATTACACTATATGTTTTTTTGTATGATATTCATTATAAAACATCTTATTTTAGAATATTTTATAAGGTTTTCTATTGAAGAGTATGAATTTATGGCTCGCAAACGTCGTTAGAGCGAATAACCTTATAAAATATGTTAAATTATAAGGTTTTAAAAATAAAAGAAGTAGGTCGAATACAAGAGATATGATTGTTGTGAAGTTTAACTGATATATAATTGTTTTTTAACACTATATAAATTCATCATAAAAGGTTGTATGCATGATAAAAAAAACTCTTATGGGTATTGCGGTTATTGCAGTAGGAATACAGTTTGTACCTTATGGAAAAACACACAGCAATCCTCCTGTCATTGGAGAACCAACATGGGATTCACCTCGTACAAAGGAACTCTTTAATAACGCGTGTGCTGACTGTCACTCTCACCAAACAAAATATCTATGGTACAGTAATATTGCTCCAATCTCATGGCTGATTGAATATGACGTAAAAGAAGGGCGTAAACACTTTAATGTCTCAGCATGGGGAAAGCAGAAAAAGAATGAGGGAGAAGATGCCGCTGAAGAGGTACGTGAAGGCAGTATGCCACCCTGGTTCTATCTCCCAACTCACCCAGAGGCAAAACTTACAGACACAGAGAAAAAAGAGTTAATCAGTGGACTGGAAAAAACCTTTGGAAAGGAATATAATGATGACGATGACTAAGGTCTATTAAAATATATAACTTTATGAGGTTTTGATGAGTAAGTAGAATAGATTAATTTTAAACTGGTGAGCAGAGAAAATAAAAAAAGGCATACCCTAGCTTTAGGATACACCTTGCTTTTTTCCATCCAAAATATATTAATATAATGAACTAGTCTAGTACATTCCACCTAGATATGCATCCCAGTGACCTGAATTATCTGGTATTCCTGAGCCAGCTTGATCTACTGGTGCAGGGTGATGTGCCATGGCACTTGATGCTAAACCGATTGTTAAAAATACGATTGCTATTAATTTTTTCATGTTAATCCTTTGTCTTTATTTTATATATCCATCTAATCAGAAAATTAGAACTTATTGATTGAATGACAGTTGAAGTATAAAATAGTAGTGTGAATGTAATGTGAAGAATAAAATTTATAAAGTTATATATTTTATAAGTTATTTTTCTCGTTCCACCTCACTATAGGTAGCATGTATAGGGCAGTGTAAATCATCGAAAAACCATTTACACCGCCAGGTGCAGACAAAATAAAATAACCATCTAACAGAAGCAGGCATTACACCTAAAAAAAGTGTAACAAGAG
>DATCTA010000085.1:0-4263 GCA_036568165.1 Sulfurovum sp. | reverse complement strand
TTTTAGCTGCAGCTGCTATCAAAGGCGGTACGGTAAAAGTTACCGGTATCGGTAAAAAGAGTGTACAGGGTGATGTACAGTTTGTCGATGTACTTGAAAAAATGGGTGCAGTCGTAGAGTGGGGTGACGACTTTGTGGCTGTCAGCAAAGGTGAGCTTCATGCGATCGATATGGACTTCAACCATATCCCTGATGCGGCAATGACCATAGCTACGATGGCACTTTTCGTGGAAGGTACCACCACACTTAGAAATATTTACAACTGGCGTGTAAAAGAGACCGACAGGCTCTATGCCATGGCAACTGAACTGCGTAAAGTAGGCGCCCAGGTGGAAGAGGGTGAGGATTATCTTAAGATCACGCCGCCTAAAGTACTTAAACATGCTGCTATAGACACGTATGATGACCATAGAATGGCGATGTGTTTCTCGCTTTTGGCACTTGACCCTGTGTCAGTCACGATCAATGAACCTGAATGTACAGCAAAAACATTTCCTACCTATTTTGAAGTTTTAGAGAGTATTTCTTCTTAAATCATAACAAACCTTAAACTTCATAACATTTTTTTCCCTAAAACAGCGGTTGACACGGTGTCATCGGGGCTTATGGGCCTCAAAACAATAAGCCTTATTTATGATTAAAAGGGTATAATAACGCAAAATTAGGCACACATAAGGATAGGTATGAAGTTCGAAGATATCGAAATAGAAGATGTAGATTTTGAGGCGATGCTTGAGGAATCGTTTAAGAAATCAGAGTCAAAAAATGATTTAGTTACAGGTACTGTTGTAAAGATAGATGAAAATGATAACATTGCAGTGATCGATATAGGCGGTGGTAAAGATGCAACGCTTACACTCGATGAGCTTAAAGATGCTAAGGGCAATGTAAAGTTCAATGTAGGTGACAGTATTGATGTTGTTACAATGGGAAGAGGACGTATCTCTCATAAAGCAGCACAAAGCAGAGTAGCATTGAATGAGTTTATCGCTGAGTATGATGAAGATAAAGAGTATATCATCGAAGGTGTAGTAACTAAAGCAAATAAAGGCGGATATGTAGTTGACTGTGATGGTTTAGAGTTCTTTATGCCACGTACACTCTCTTACCTTTCTTCAAAAAGTGATCCGGTAGGTAAAAAGGTTAAGGCAATTATCGTAAAAGTAGATAAAGAGAAGGGTTCAGTGGTTGTTTCTAGAAAAGAACTTATTGAACGTGATAAAGCTCAAACAGATGAGATCGTATCTCAACTTTTAGAGAAGAAAGAGCCTGTAGTTGGTACAATCAAGAAAATCACTTCTTACGGTATGTTCGTAGATGTAGGCGGGATTGACGGTCTTGTACACTATTCACAGATCTCTCACAAAGGTCCTGTTAACCCATCAAAATATTTTGCTGAGGGTGACCAGGTAAATGTTATTGCTTTAGACTATGATAAAAAGAAAAGACATCTTTCTCTCTCTATCAAAGATGCTAACCCAGATCCATGGGCTGATATTGACTCTATCATAGGTGTAGGTGATACAGTAACAGCTACAGTTTCCAATATTGAACCTTATGGTGTATTTGTTGATCTTGGTGAAGATCTTGAAGCATTCCTTCATGTGTCTGAGATCTCTTGGGATAAAAACGTGAAGCATCCTAAAGATTATCTAGAAAATAATCAAGAGATCAATGTTGAAGTAATTGAGATCGATAAAGAGGGAAGAAGACTGAGAGTGAGCCTTAAAAACCTTCTTCCTAAACCAATGGAAGAATTTACATCTGAACACAAAGTTGGTGATGTGGTGACAGGTACAGTAACATCGATCACAGATTTTGGTGCATTTGTAAAAGTAGGTTCTGTTGAAGGTCTCCTTCATAACCAGGAGATCTCTTGGGATAAGTCGAAAAATGCAAAATCAGAACTTAAAGTAGGTGATGAAGTTGAAGTGAAGATCATTAAGATCGATAAAGATGCAGGAAAGATCTCATTAAGTAAAAAAGTACTTGAAGCATCACCGGTAAAAGCATTTGCTGAAACACATAAAAACGGTTCAATCGTAACTGGAACAGTGAAAGATAAAAAAGACTTTGGTGTATTTATTTCACTTGGAGACAATATTGATGCATTGATCAGAACAGAAGATCTTCACCCGCTTAAATTTGATGAGATCGAAAAAGGTCAAGAGATCAAGGGTGTGATCAGCTTTATCGATGCGAACAATGACAGAATCAGGGTTTCTGTTAAAAGACTTGAGCGTCAGCAAGAGAGAGAAGTGATGGATCAGCTCAATAAAGAGCAAGATGACAGCATGACTCTTGGTGATGTGTTTGGTGATGAATTTAAAAGATAATTGATAGATCTTTTCAAATAAAACTTTCAAATTTTAAAAATAGAAGGATATGAGATCGTATCCTTCTTCATTGATTTTCAAATAGTGAGTTGCCTTTAGTAGGCGGTTCATACGATTAGTCGTATCCTTCTACTTCATGGTGCTTTAATTTCACAAAAATAAAGGTTATAAAATGTCAAAAAAGACGATCGTAGTTTGTGATCATATTCATCAAGAGGGATTGGATATTCTTGCAAATGACAGTGAAATAGAATTTATTAATGCTGCTGATGAGCCTAAAGATAGACTTCTTGCTGAATTTATTCCTTTGGCAGATGTTGCTATTACACGTTCATCAACTGATGTTGATGAAGCATTTTTGGCACAGGCTAAAAAAGTAACTGCAATTGTACGTGCAGGTGTGGGTGTAGATAATGTTGATATACCTGGTTCAAGTAAACAGGGTATCGTTGTTATGAATGTACCTACAGCAAATACCATTGCAGCAGTTGAACTTACAATGACCCATATGCTTTCATGTGTCAGACAGTTTCCTTATGCCCATAACAATCTTAAACTTGATCGTGTATGGAGAAGACAGGATTGGTACGGAACAGAACTGAAGGACAAAAAACTAGGTATCATTGGTTTTGGTAATATTGGTTCACGTGTTGGAAAGAGAGCTAAAGCATTTGAAATGGATGTTATCACATATGATCCATATATTGATCCAAGTAAGGCAACAAACGTAGATGTTGCCTATACAAAGAATTTTGATGATATTTTAGCCTGTGACATCATTACCATCCACACACCTAAGAACTCTGAGACGATCGGAATGATCGGTAAAGAAGAGATCGCTAAAATGAAAGACGGTGTTATTCTTATAAACTGTGCCAGAGGTGGACTCTATGAAGAGGAGGCTCTTTTAGAAGGGCTTACTTCAGGTAAAATCGCTATGGCAGGTATCGATGTATTTGACAAAGAACCTGCAACAGATCATCCTTTGCTTGATCTTAACAATGTAACTGTAACACCTCACCTGGGTGCAAATACAAAAGAGTCACAAAAGAATATTGCTATCCAGGCAGCTGAAGGTGCAATTGCCGCAGCAAAAGGTATCGCATATCCAAATGCATTGAACTTGCCTATCAAAGAGCACGAATTGCCTGATTTTGTAAGACCGTATCTTGAGCTTATTCAGAAGATCGGACATTTGTCTGCACAGATCACAAAAAGTGCAGTGAAGTCTATCAAAGTTGTGGCTTCCGGTCCTGTATCTGATCATTTGGAATCATTGGGTACATTTGCAACTGTAGGTGTACTTACAGAGTCTCTTGGAGATCAGATCAACTATGTAAATGCGGAGTTTGTTGCTGAAGAGCGCGGTATAGAGATCATCAAAGAGGTAAAACCGAACACTAGCGGATTTACCAATAAGATCGGTGTAAAACTTACTACTGCACAAGGTACGATCTCTATAGGCGGGACTGTTTTTGATGATACTGAACAGAGAATCATTGAGATCGATGAGTATATCCTTGATGTTGAACCAAAAGGAACAATGGTGTTCTTCAGAAATACGGATACTCCGGGAGTGATCGGTGATGTAGGTAGAATCATGGCAGAGAACGGTTTGAACATATCTGACTTCAGACTTGGACGTGATAGCAAGAAGCAAGCACTTGCTGTTGTACGTGTTGATGGCCAAATCAAAAAAGAACTTCTCGAACAACTTGCAGCATTAAAAGCTTGTATCAGCGTATCTCACGCAACACTTTAAAAGTAAGTGGATTTTCCACTTACTTACTCCTCCTATTTTTTCCTTATTTAAAATCTGTACACTTCTAGTATTATAAGTATTACTACTTTTAAACATAGCTACAGCTTATATTAGATATATTATATACTTATAAAACCGATAATTTCAAGCAATTATTTATGACTT
>DATCTA010000084.1:0-2042 GCA_036568165.1 Sulfurovum sp. | reverse complement strand
AACCACATCACCGATATTCCCACCGATCCCCAATATTACCTGATAGCCACTTTTACTTTTAAATCTCCGAGGATATGTGCTGGACTTTATCAGAGTGTTTTGTGCATCTATCCTTTTTCGTATCATACCACAACCTAAAGTACAACTGCTTTACCGTCTACCATTGCTACCATATCTTCGATACGTATACCAAATTCGCCCGGTATATATATTCCTGGTTCTATTGTATATACCATACCGTCCTCTATAACTGTATCAGATTTCGCAGAGATATAAGGCATCTCATGGATATCCAACCCCACGCCGTGTCCCGTTGAGTGTACGAAATACTCACCGAAACCTGCCTCTGCAATGATATCTCTAGTTAGTGCGTCGACCTTTTTAGCGGTCATACCAGAACGTGCTTTGTCTATGGCATTATCATGCGCTTTCAGCACTGCATCATAGGCTTTTTGAATTTTTTTACTTTTGAAACCTTGTTTGGTATCGAACATAAGATCTTCAGAGGCAAAAACCGTACGCGTACGATCCGAACAGTAACGTTTATATTTCAGTCCGGCATCCACAAGCAGCAGGTCATTTTTCTTCAATTTCTTAGATGTAGGCGTAGCATGTGGCTTTGCGGCATTTGCATTGACCGCTACTATAGGATCAAAGCTCAGATCATACTTTCCAAAATCACTTAAAATACTTTTTGCTTTATAGGTCAAACTATATTCATTTTCACCAAATCCACTTTGACAAAACGCTTTGGCTAATTCATTAAATGCTTTTGCTCCAAGTTTTACTGCTTTTGCTATGATCTTCAGCTCTTCATCACTCTTAATGATACGTTTTTTATGTGAAAAATCCACTTGAGGATCAAATACGATCTTGACATCTGAACTTATACGTCCAAAACCGTCAACACTCCACTCTTTAGGATCAAAGATCACTTTTTTAACCTTTGCTTTTTTAAGGATCTTGACTGCTTCAGCATACAGGTCACCGTTGATAACTACTGTCGCCCCTTGAACATTTTGGGTTGCATCGATAGTATAGCGGCTATCGGTAATAAAAAAAGCTTCACTTCCCAAAGAGAGATAAAGGGCATTGTCACAACTGTATCCACATTCATAATAGATAGCATTTTCATCTTTGAGCATATAGTTCATGGATGACCTTTGATTTGGTTTTGAAAATTGGAGTATACCCTCCTCTCGGAGGAGAGGAGAAGTATAGAATTATTTTTGCTGCGCTTGAGCCTGTAATTTTGCCTGATGTTCTTTCATTGCCGCCATTTCAGTGAACATTTGTGTCATACCGACCATCGCCAAATGATATCCGAACGGTCCCATTCCTGAGATCTGTCCTGCACATACCGGTGCAGTAAGTGACGTGTGTCTAAACTCTTCTCTTTGATAGATATTTGAAAGATGTACTTCGATTGTAGGTATCTTCACTGCCGAAATAGCATCACGGATAGCAATTGAAGTATGTGTGTATGCTGCCGGGTTAATAATAATACCATCCGCATCGCCCAAACACTCTTGAATACGATCAACTATTTCACCTTCCAAGTTGCTTTGGAAAAATTCAATCTCAATCTTATTCTGATCTGCAAATGCTTTCATTTGCGAGTGAATATCCTCTAATTTCATCGGACCATAGACATTTTGTTCTCTGATTCCTAACATATTGAGGTTTGGACCTTGGATAACTACTATTTTCATTTTCTACCTTGTTTATATAATTTAGGTATTATTCTATCTAAATATATTAAATGTGAGGCAAAATGAAGATAATTAGTGCGGACTTTATCTATACACCCGAGGGTTATATTCAAAATCATGCAGTTGCTTTTACTGAAACTATCAAAGATATCGCTTCTCTAGAAGAACTCACACAAAGATATCCCGATGCTCAAATCATACACACACAACCCAACTCAATACTCTATCCTGGTTTTATAAACACGCACGTACACTTGGCATTTTCAGCGAATAAAACATCATTGACCTATGGTTCTTTTAAACCATGGCTCGATTCAGTTATAGAGTTTC
>DATCTA010000083.1:0-2745 GCA_036568165.1 Sulfurovum sp. | reverse complement strand
AAGCGGGTCGAACCTCAATACGGTGATGCATGATGGCAGCCGATTTATAGTCGGCGGACACAATGGTCGTATGCTGACTTCTACAGATGCAGATACCTGGTCTTATAACTATATGGGTGATGATAACTATTATGTGTATGGAATTTCGACAAATGGGAGTGAGTATGTTGCTGCAGGACAGACATACGGGCTTTACTCAAGTGACCTCTCTATATGGGATGCCTATTCGGAAGGTGCAACTTCTGTCGATACATCCATTGTATTTGACGGTGGCAAATACGTACGTACCGGGGAATATGGTATCTTGATCTGGGATGGGGTAAGTACTTATACTAATTTACCCGATCCATATTGGAAATGGTCGTTAAATACAAATAAATATATGAACGATCTTGATTGGGATGGAACGCGCTTTGTTGCAGTGGGATCTAGCGGTGTGATCTACACATCACCCGATGCTGCAGATGGGTCATGGACAGAACAAAACAGTACAGTCACACAAAACTTACATGCAGTAACCAAAAATGATACGCGTTATGTAGCAGTAGGAGCTTCTGGTACGATCATCACTTCGGATGATAATGGAACTACCTGGGTAACCCGAACTTCAAATGTAACAATAACACTGAATGATGCAGCTTGGACCGGTAACGAGTTTGTCGTGGTTGGTAACAGCGGACATATTTTGACATCTGATAATGGTGAAATATGGAAAGATATGACACATACATATGTAGACCTTAATGGAGTTACGGCTTACAATAGTGATATAGTAATTGTGGGGGATAAAGGCACAGTGATAAGGAATAACCAGTAAGGCTATTCCTTCACCATCAAAAAATCTATTTGTGGAAACTAATTTAATAAGAAACCGCTTCTTTGTTTAGTACGGAAAATGTTTTATACGCGATACTGTTTTTACCTCTATCTTTAACAATGTACATTAAATTGTCTGCTTCTTTTATCAAGTCATCTAAGTTGCATTTTTCATGACTTGTAACAGCACCCATACTGAATGAGACAGGCCAATTGTGTTGTTTGACAACCTCAAGAAGTTCTGTTTGTATCTTCACCATGGTTGAATTGGCATCTTTTTCATTTGTTTCCAACAATAAAATTGCAAATTCATCACCGCCAAGTCTTGCTGCCATATCAACAGAGCGAATATGATCTTTGATCGTTTGAGCAACCACTTGTAGAAGCTCATCACCTTCTGCATGTCCGAGTGAATCATTGACCTTCTTAAAATTGTCAATATCTACATAGGCAAGTGTAAATGGATGAGAGAACCTGGCAGATCTTTCAATTTCTTTTTTTGCATTTTCTATAAAGTTTCTGGAATTGCTGATGCCTGTCAAAAAATCAATTCTTGCTAAGTTTTGTTCACTTACCAGCAATCTTTTAATTTCCGATAGTGAAAAGACGATCAATAAAAAGAACCCAAGCCTCATGATAGCGTTCCAGACAGGTAGTATTGGATGTGAGTATAGATGACCGGAGAGAATATCAGCAATATACCAGACGACACCACTAAGGATGGATACTGCAATTGCATATCCCCTTTCACTGAACCATCCGATAAACATAACCGGTAATAAATAAAAGATAGCAAAGGACATTTCATAGCCGCTAAAATAGTCAATCACACCAAGCAGAGCAACCATCAAAAAACCTATGATAAGGATAGTCCGTTCAGGTAATGTGTATAGTTTCTCAAATACTCTTTTCATGTTTTGTTGAGGATCCTTTTTATTGCTTCAGAACAGACAGTAAGACCTACTGCTCCTGTGACTGCTACACAGGAACCTTTCTCTTTGCATTTGTCTTCTTCTGGTGAAAAAACAACGGTAAAATTCCTATCAAATTTTGCTTTTTTGAGTTCATTGCGTATTTTGCGTGCCAGTGCATCACCATGGGTCTTCCATATAGAAGCAACTTCTATTTTGCTTGTATCGTAGCGTTTTGCTGACCCCAAAGCCATAATGAGTTTTCTATGGCATTTCTTGGCGATCTCTATCTTTACTTTAGTCGTATCTGCAGAATCTATGACGATGTCATAAGGAGTGAAGTCGAACTCTGCTACCCATGCAATATCCATACGTTGATGAATGGTCTTAACACTTGGATAAAGCTCTTTGAGACGATCCACCTTTACCATGCCTATGGCTTCGGAACCGATCTGTCTGTTCTGGTTGGTCTCATCGTAGACATCAAAGTCCAAGATGGTGATGTCACTCACACCCGAACGGTAAAGGCAGTCAAGTGCATAGGAGCCGACACCACCTACGCCAAGTATTAGGATCTTTGCCTTTTGAAGCTTTACAAAATCTTCATCTCCAAAGAGCATACGGCATCTTTGATATCTATCCATTATAGCCATTCACCCAAAGATTCGATATCATCATAGCTTGTCATATCCAAATGTACCGGTGTGATGGAGACATAACCGTCATTGATGGCTTCAAAATCTGTGACATGACCTTGTGTCTCCATCCATCCCAAAGCCGGAAGGCCTATCCAGTAGTACTCTTTGCCTCTTGGGTTATAGTGTACTTCTGCATGGTGCCCATAGAGACGGTTACCTGCACGTGTCACCTTAAAACCTTTGCATTCTGAGACTGGAATAGGGGGGATATTGACGTTTAAAAATCTACGGGCAGGCAGGGGGAATTCACCGGCAAAAATCTTTTGTACCAATGTCACGATACTCTTTTGTGCCAAACCGTAACCTATTTCTTTGATACT
>DATCTA010000082.1:0-6695 GCA_036568165.1 Sulfurovum sp. | reverse complement strand
ACTTAGCTAAAATCTTAGGAACAGAGGTTTTCTTTTTAACGTTTTTTTTCTCCGGCTTCTCTTCAACTTCGTCCAGGACCGGCATCATCTCATCTTCAAGTGCAGGTGAAGCAAACGGGTTTGTAAATACCTTTTTAAGTACTTTTCCCAGAAATACAAAAGTATTTTTTAACCATGCAAAAGAGAATGAAAACTTTGGCCTCTTCATATTCAAGCTTGAAAATTTGAATTCATCATCTAGAATGAATACCACTGAAAGTGCCATAACCATCAACCAAAGCAGCCAAAGGCCGGCTTTACCGATAAGAGGAGACATAAATCCTGAAATCTGGGTACCCACAAAACCTCTATTCTCAGGTTCCAATACCAAAGTACTCAAAAGGATGATCGCGGCAAAAAAGAGTATCCATCCCAGATAAAATTCAATATCTTTTCTCGCACGGATATCCGTGTAAAGTTTATAGAGAGGATAGAATAAAACAAAAATATTGATATAAGCAAGATAACCGAACAAATGAAGATTGGTATCCCCTATTTTTTTCCCTATATCTCCCACAAGTGCAGTTTCATGGAAGATCGTTGAAAATGCAGCATAAATGAAAAGTATGGCTGTGATGATGATCGTTATTTTCAATTTCTATTCCCTAAATTAATATTAAATAATACAGATATTATAACAAATTAAAATAAATCACCTATGAAAAAGTGTCAAATTGTGCCCTGACAACGGAGGAAATGCCCTTGAGGTACACTTTAACGTCATTTCACGGTTAAATAACATGTAAATCGTTATATTTACTCCAAAAAGATATTTTACTCTATTACCCTAAATCTACCATCAAATATAACCCTTCTTTAAGCACACAACATGTAAAATCCCATCTACGTTTTAAACGTATGTGCCTCGGTGATGGAACTGGTAGACTTGGTAGACTCAAAATCTTCTGCCTTCGGGCGTGTCGGTTCGAATCCGACCCGGGGTACCATCTAATAGAATACAATACGAACAATATCCGAAAAATTTCGTACTATGCTATTTTCTATCAGAATTTAAATAATTCTATCAATATGCGGGCGTAGCTCAGTGGCTAGAGTTCCTGCCTTCCAAGCAGGCTGTCGAGGGTTCGAATCCCTTCGCCCGCTCCACCTAATCTCCAAACTCTTAATTTCTTTTGCTATAATCCTTTTAATAAAAAATAAGGTGATTCATGAGACTCGTAGTAGCGATAACAGGTGCAAGCGGTGTTCAGTTAGGCAAGAAGTTCGTCGACTTTTTACCTGAGAATATCGAAGTACATGTTGTTGTTTCTGATAACGCCCTTACTGTAGAATCATTTGAGAACAAAAAGGTCACCCTGCATTCAAGTAACAACATCGCTGCATCGATCTCATCGGGTTCCTTTAGAGTAGATGCAACGGCTATCATTCCATGCAGCATGAATACATTGGCCAAGATAGCATGCGGTATCAGTGACAACCTGCCAACACGTGTAGCAGCAGTAGCGCTCAAAGAACAAAAAAAGTTACTTCTGGCTCCGCGAGAGCTTCCATTTTCGGCCATTGCTTTAGAAAATATGCAAAAATTGGCTACACTTGGTGTTATCATTGCACCGCCGGTGATGGGTTACTATTCAGAATCTTCGAACCTTGAAGAGATGGAAAGATTTATCATTGGTAAATGGTACGATGTACTTGGCATAGAAAATAATATTTACAAGAGATGGCAATAATGGGAAAATATACACGAGCGATCTATCCTGGCACCTTTGATCCTATTACGATGGGTCACCTGGATATCATACAACGGGCATACAATATGTTTGACGAGATCATCGTTGCAGTAGCAGATTCTCAGGCAAAAAAACCGATGTTCTCACTGGATCAACGTGTAGCCATGGTAAACGCTGCTACTGAAGAGATGCCAAATATCAAAGTTGTGGGCTTTCATAAGTTGCTTGTCGACCTTGCTGATGAATTGGATGCAACTATAGTGATACGTGGGTTAAGAGCAGTCAGTGACTTTGAATATGAACTTCAAATGGGATATGCCAATGCATCACTCAAAAAAGACCTCGAAACAGTATTTCTCATGCCTAGTCTGGAGTATGGCTTTGTCAGTTCTTCAGTAGTCCGTTCCATACTACCGTTCAATGGGAAAGTGGAACACTTATTGCATCCGAAAGTACATCAAATGATAAAAGAGTATAGAAGCTAATGTATGTATTATTTGAAGGCATAGACACTTGCGGCAAAAGCACACAGATAGAACTCATTTCACAAAAACATCCTGAGATCATCATTACCCATGAGCCTGGCGGTACTTCATTTGGCAAGAAGGCAAGAGAGATACTTCTTTCAGACTCACTGGCCTCCAAGCGGGCTGAGTTACTGCTTTTCCTTGCTGACAGAGCCGAACACTATCAAGAGGTTATCCTGCCTAACAAAGACAGATTCGTCATATCTGACAGAGGATTTCTTTCAGGTATAGGGTATGCACTTGCAAATGGTGACTTTGACTTTGATGAACTTGTAAACCTGAACAAGTTTGCACTTGAGGGCCATTTCCCGGACAAGATCATCCTGTTTTTGACAGATATGAAAACGCTCGAAGAGCGTACTTCAGCTAAAAGTTTGGATGGTATAGAGCTTAGAGGCTTGGAGTATCTTCTGCGAGTCCAAGAGCATATGAAGCAGACCATACTCAAGCTTGATATCCCTCATCTTTTTGTAGATGCGACATTAGATATAGAAACAATACACACACAAATAACAGACTATTTAAGGAACACACTATGATCAACCCGCTTAGAGGTATGAAAGACCTTACATTTGACGAGAGCAAACGCTTCGAACACATTGTATCTACCGCTACAAATGTAGCAAAAAAGTATGGGTATCATTATATAGAAACGCCTATACTCGAAGAGACAGCCTTGTTCAAACGTTCGGTAGGTGAAAGCTCTGACATTGTTGGTAAGGAGATGTATCAGTTCGAAGACAAAGGCGGCAACGATGTCTGTATGCGTCCTGAAGGAACGGCCGGTGTTGTACGTGCTTTTGTTTCAGCCAAACTTGACCGCCAGCCTGTCAAGCACAAATTTTACTACTATGGTCCAATGTTCCGATACGAAAGACCGCAAAAGGGACGCCTGAGAGAGTTCCATCAGTTTGGATGTGAGAGTTTTGGAGAGGGTTCAGTCTATGAAGACTTTACTATCATCACGATGATCAGCCAGATCTTTTCAGAACTGGGTATAGGTTTTGATCTTCTGATCAACTCACTTGGATGTGTGGAGTGCATGCCTCCTTACAAAAAGAACCTTGTCTCTTTTCTCACAGAGATCAAAGAGGGTCTATGTGAGGATTGTAACCGCCGTATAGACACAAACCCTATCCGTGTACTTGATTGTAAGAACACCACATGTCAATCACTCTTGGTGAATTCCCCTAAACTCATAGATAACCTATGTGATGCATGTGACAGCGACTTTAAAAAATTGACTGCACTGCTTGATAATGCCGGTATAGCATACAAAGTGGATACGAACCTGGTAAGAGGTTTGGATTACTATAACAAAACAGCATTTGAATTTGTAAGCAATGAGATAGGTTCGCAATCGGCTATCGCAGGTGGCGGACGATATGACAGACTCGTGGAGTTTTTGGATGGGAAGCCTACTCCTGCTGTCGGCTTTGCTATAGGTATAGAACGTATCATGGAACTCGTACAAATGCCTGAAGAACAAAAAGAGGGTATTTATCTAGGAGCTATGACAGAAGAGGCTATAGGAGAGCTCTTTCCTATTGCAACGGCTAAACGTAAAGAGACAAAAGTCACTTTGGAATATGCTTCAAAAGGTTTCAAAACTCACATGAAAGGTGCAGACAAGGTAAATGCACGTTATGTAGTTCTTATAGGTGAAGATGAATTGAAAAATGGGACTGTATGGGTCAAAGATTTAGAAAGTAAAGAAGAAAAAACCATTCCTGTCGAAGCATTTTAAACGCTTCGACATAAAGTATTGGTACAATTTAGAAATTATACATCACACCTACAAAAACAGAATCACCACGTGGTCCTTCTATCGTTGAGTGCTCATACTCGGCGATCAGTTTATACTTATGATTCAATGCATATTCTACACCTACACCATAGTTAAACCCATGTTCATCAAGATCAACATGATACTCTTCGATCTCTTCGATCTCATATTCATATCCGGCTTTTGCAAATACACCAAAAGTATGTGTAAACTCATAAGTATAAACGATATCCAATGCATGTGTATAGTAAGTACCTTTAGCTTCATGAATCAGATCACCATGTTCTATTTCACTCACTGTATTGCGTGCATATGAGAAATCATATTCTAGAGCAAACCCATTTCCAAGTCTGTAACCGATGTCAATACCATAACCATAATCTCTGTCACCATCAAGTACGACACCAGCTCCATGATCCACTTTGTCACCCATGATCATAAGTGCTTTAGCAATCACATAGAACTTTGACTCTGTCTCGTGTTCCATTACTTCTGGTATATGCGGTTCTACCGGAGCGATATCACCACCTGCAAAAAGTTGTGTTGACAATTGTGCCGACACTGCTAATGCTAACAATGTTTTTTTCATCTATCTTCCTTTTTTTCGAATCATATCGAATAATCAATATTACAAATACTAATAGTTATAGACTTAAAAACATATTTTTTTGTATAAAAAAGTGACTATTATTAAATTTTTTTGATAATATCAAGATTTTTTTGTTTACGTACTAAATAAACTGAATTAGATCAATCAATTTTACTGAATCCATTTCAATAGATCTTCACTAAGTTTGACAATCACTCTATTGGTTGCAGTGACATATCCTTTTGCATCCGTTGTTGGTGTAGTTTCTTTGTAAGTAAATCTTTTGGTTTTTACCAGACGTCCTGTCTCTGTACTTATAAGGTTGAACTGTATGGAAACAATCGCATTGGATGCAGTTCCCCTTACACTATGTTCGAAAGCAAATATGTTACTCTCCAGCCTGTAATCCTCTTTGACCGTTGATGTATCTGACAGTACTGCTTTAAAAAGTTTACTCTTATCTAGAACCTCAACAAATGTGCCTTGCAGAAGTTTTCTCATATTATTGGACCATTCAGAGTTTTGATAGGTACCGCTTTCCATAGAGCTGTATGAGAAATTCATTTTTTGTGTTATCTTGTTTTTTAGACTCTGAGGATATGTAACCTTTATAGTTTTATTTTTATACATATTTCCATGTACGGTACTGACAGCTGGAGTGTCTAGACTATAAACCTTAAGTGCCGGTTGCTTTGTACATCCTAACACTCCAATCAGTATAATGATGAATCCTATAAGCTTACTTTTTATCATTCTCCCGGTCCTTTTCTTGTATCTCTGGATTTAAACAGCAGGTCACTTGGATTGTTTTCCAGACTTCTTGACATATCATTCAACTGGCCTAAAAGTATATCCATATCTATGAGTATCGGTTCAAAGATCTTTTTGAGGTTATAATCCCCTCTGTCTATACTGTTGCCTATCTTAAGAACGACCTTATTGAAGTTTTTACTGCTTTCTTTGAATTTTTCAATGGTAGGAACCGCCACTTTTTTCATATCTGAAACATCTGTAGTGACTTTGGACATCGAAGCCCTGAACTCTTTGAGTGTTGTATTTATCTCTTCAAGTGATACCGATATCTGCTCTTCCAGATCTTTGGCTCTCGCTGTCACCTTTTCTGTATTGTCAAGGATGTTTCCCATCGTTTCAATGTTTTTGTCTGAGAGCAGTTTTTTACTCTGGATCAAAAGGTCTTCAAGTCTTACTCCCACTCCTCCAAGTTCATCTGTGAGCTTTGAAAGCAGAGATGGTTTTGTCTTTATAACCGGTATGTACTCTTTTGTAGGTTCCAGAGTTTTAGCTTCATTGGTACCCCCTCCGATCTCTATGGATAAAAGTCCTGTTACACCGAACATTTGTGTATAGGCCACCATATCTTCTTTGATAGGTGTACCCTTTTTTATTCTTACAAAAACTTCAACTACTTCTATATTCTCAGGATTAATCTGCATCTTGCTTACTGTACCGATATCCACACCGCGCATTTTTACACTGGAGTCTATAGAAAGTCCGGCAATGGACTCTTTCATTTCAAGTTTATAGGTGTCGAATTCTTCTTCCAAACCATACTTAGCAAGCCAAAAAGCAAACCAGACCATTCCCGCACCAAAAAGTATTACGAAAATTCCTACAATAGTATAATTGACTTTACTGTACATCTTTTATCTTGTCCTTGAAACGCTCTTTTGTGTATTCGTTCTTAAAGAATTTTTCCACAAAGGGATGTTGTGATTGTAACACATTTTCCAATGTCCCTTCTGCCACAACATGCTTATCTGCCAAAACTGCCATCCTGTCCACGATACTGAAAATACTCTCAAGATCATGAGTGATCATCACCACGGTGATACCTAACAGATCACGCAGTTTTACGATAAGCGCATCAAAATTACGTGCACCTATAGGATCAAGCCCTGATGTAGGTTCATCCAAAAAAAGCAATTTAGGTTCCATTGCCAACGCTCGAGCAAGTGCAGCACGCTTTACCATACCCCCACTGAGCTCTGAGGGATAAAGTGAACCTACATGCGGCTCCAGCCCTACAAGTGCCAGCTTTGACT
>DATCTA010000081.1:0-2114 GCA_036568165.1 Sulfurovum sp. | reverse complement strand
AGTGATTATATCAAAATAAACATAGGGTAGCCATCACCCAAAAGTAGTATAAATCACTTTTCTTTTTTTATATCTGCCCAGATCAGTCTGAACTCACTCCCTTTGGAAGGTTCTGAGTCAAGTTCTATCTTGATATGGTACTCTTTGCAGATCTGATTGACTATGTCCAGTCCGACGCCAAATCCGCCATGTAAAGTATTGCTTGATCTGAAACGCTTAAAGATGTTTTTCTGATCCTCTTTGGTGATGCCCACACCGCTGTCTTTGACTGAAAAATACTTCTGAGTGAGTTTTACCTCTATCTGTCCGTTCTTCTTGGAGAATTTTATGGCATTGGAGAGAAGATTGTCTATAAGCAGTATCAGTTTGCGTTTATCCATATGTATCGTTTTGTCTTCTAGAAGCGTAGTGAGTTTCAGTTCCTTGAACTGTATATGCGTGTCCATATATTTCACTCTTTCAAGTATGACCTCTTTGACATTCAATGGCGTGTCCTCATACTCTATGTAGTCATGAAAAGAGGCAAAAGAGAGGTCTCTGTAAAGACTTGAAAGTGTTTTTGTAGCGATATCTATACGGTCAAGAGCGCGTATCTGTTTGGCATTCAGATTACTTTTATCCAAGTGTTCGTAACTCATAAGTATGGTACTGATAGGTGTATTCATCTCATGTGTTGCATCTTTCATGAACTTGGTCAAAGAAGAGATCGTTCTTTTGATAGGAGACAGCATGATCTTCGCCAAGAGCAGGGCGATGAAGAGTATAAAGGCAAAGCCGTATAGTGCCACAAAGACCATCTCTTCGATCACACTGTTCAGACTTTCGGTATCGACAGGTTTTTTGATCACGATGTATTTTACATCCAGGTACTCTTTATAGAGTGTCTCTACAAGATAATAGTTCACATCATCCGTATAAAAAAGCTTGCTGAAATCTATGGTCTCATCTACGAATGTCGAAGCGATGAGCTTTTGTTTGTTGTCATAAAGGGCGATATCAAAGCCATCTTCATAGAAAGTGAACTGCTCATTTTGATGCGCATGGTAGTATTCGAGTTTGGCATTGATGCCTATAGCCTTGTATCTCATCTGTAAATGTGCTCTTTCAAGCAAAGATCTCTTTTGATCCTCATAGTAAAGATGTGCAACCCATGCAGCTAAGATACTTAAAGACCCCAGATAGACTACCAGGAAGATTATAAGGCTTTTGGTACTGGCTCGCATTACTCAGAGGCTTTCATCTCAAATCTGTACCCTAAACCTCTGAGATTGTGTATCATGTCTTTTGTAAGATGTTTTCTAAGGTTTTTGATATGTGCCCTGAGTGATTCAGACGATGGGGTTTCATCATAATCCCAAAGTACCTCGTTAAGACTTTCAAAGGTAACGACCTCATTGGGATGCTTAAGAAAATGCTTGAGCAGCTTTAGTTCTTTTTGCGGCAGCGAGACATTCCCTTCAGAGGTCTGAAGCATCTCAGAGTCTATGTTAAAAGTGATATCTTTGTCTATCTGTACGATCGTAGAACGTTGTTGTGTATAAGAGCGTTTTTGGATGTTTTTGATACGTAAAAGAAGTTCAGCCAGTTCAAAAGGTTTTTTGAGATAATCATCCGCTCCGCTTTCAAAACCTTTCGATACATCTTCTATATCATTGAGGGAAGTGACGAAGATCGTAGGGGTAGAGTCACCCTTGTCACGCAATATCTTTAAAAGATCAAACCCTTTTATGGCAGGAACGTTCACATCGAAAATATAAAGATCATAATTGCTTTCGTAAGCTCTATCGAGGGCCTCTTCGCCATCATAGACAAGATCTATATCAAAATCATTGTCCTGGAGATATTCAGAGATGATGTCTGATAAACCGATATCATCTTCCAACAGTAAAATTTTCATTCATACTCCTCAACCAAACCTTTTATTATTATAGCATACTGCCAAAGAATCAACTTCATACTTCTTTCATACTTTTGTACTATAATGATAAAATAAATTAAAAAAGGTGTTTACAATGGTATATAAATATGTTATCCCTACGTTATGTATATGTAGCACCATGTCACTCTATGCAGAAGGTCAGGGACTTGGTGATATCATCCAGCAAGCAGCGAAG
>DATCTA010000080.1:0-10986 GCA_036568165.1 Sulfurovum sp. | reverse complement strand
CCAAGATCACACATTTTGAAGAGGATGGCATCTGTTTTGAAGATGGAAGCAAACTGCAATCAGACTTGACAATGTTCATTTCAGCAGGAACGGGGCACAGCATAACGAAAGAATCAGGCCTTCCTCTGAGTGATGCTGGCTATGTGGTTACCAATGAGTATAATGAAATTGAGGGCTTTGAGGGTATCTATGCGATTGGTGATTCAGCTGCACTCATGGGACCTGAATGGAGAGCAAAACAGGGACATGTTGCTGAGATCATGGCGAGAAATACAGCCTATAACCTCTTTAACAAGATGCAAAATATAGATTCAAAACGAAGCTATATGGGCCATCTGGATATCCTGTGTGTCATGGATACAGGGAATGGCGCAGCTTTTGTGCACCGTTGTGAGAGAGGAGGAAAAATGATCCCCATGCCAATCGTGGGTCACTGGATGAAAAAAATGTGGGGATGGTACTGCCGCTATTCTAAACTAGGTAAGATACCGAGGATCCCTGGAATGTGAGTCGCGTAAAGAAATCGTGAAGAGTTTCACGATTTTATGCACTTTTTTCCATACCTTTTTACTTTTTTCCAAAAATAAGACTAAATTTATCTTATTTAGGAGATAATTTCTCTACAAACATTATTTTAAAGGAAATGAAAAATGGCAACAGTAACATTCAAAAAAGACATCGTATGTAATCTTGCAGGTACGCAAATCAATGTAGGAGATACAGCTCCGGTAACAACAGTGGTAAATTGTAATCCAATGCTTCAAAATGAGACAATCGGCGGTGAAGGTAAGGTACAATTAGTGGTAGCAGTACCATCACTTGATACAGGGGTATGTGATGCAGAGACAAGAAGATTCAATGCAGAAGCAGCAAACCTTGAGGGTGTAGAAGTGATCACTGTATCAATGGACCTTCCGTTTGCAGCAGCGAGATGGTGTGGTGCAGCAGGGATCGAGAATATCAAAGTATGTTCAGACTTCAGAAACAAAGACTTTGCAAACAACTACGGTGTTCTTTTGGCAGACGGTCCATTAGCAGGTGTTATGGCTAGAGTGATCTTTGTTATCGGAAAAGACGGAAAAGTGTCTTATAAACAAGTGGTTCCTGAGATCACAGAAGAGCCGAACTATGAAGAGGCACTTGCAGCAGCAAAAGCAGCTTGCTAATCCTTTTTTCTCTTTAGATAAGCACCGCTTAGGCGAGGTGCTTATCCTCTCTTTTTTTATCATAGCTTTTATTTATTATTGTTCAAATTTGTGCTAGAATAATTCAATTAAATAGTTGAAGGATATTATTAGCCTATGCATTATCTCTATGGCGTGATGGTACTGTTATTATTGGCAGGGTGTGATGAGCCTGAGCCAAAGGTAACGGTAGTCAACAATCAGTATACACTTGATGAGTGCAAAGAAGAGTTGCTTAATGCAGAGGATTATACACAGGGCGAGAGGATAGATAAGATCGTTGTGATAAAAAAAGAGCGTAAAATGTATTTATACAGAGACGATGAAGTCGTCAATACGATCCCTGTATCATTAGGTAAAAATCCAGTGGGGCATAAACAGCAGCAAGGAGACAACAGAACGCCAGAAGGTGAATTCTTCATTCATAGAAAACTCTGTTCACCTAAATATTATCGTTCGCTTTGTATCTCTTATCCCCGCCCGGAAGATAGGACAAGTGCAGCAAAAAGAGGTGTGAACCCTGGAGGGGATGTTACTCTTCATGGACAACCTACCTGGAATGCAGATGGAAAAGGCGACAACTATACACTTACACAAAACTGGACACAGGGATGTGTGGCAGTAACCAATTCTGCAATGAGGGAATTATGGTATTCTGTACGTGAAGGTGTACCTATCATTATACAATAAAGGCAGATGGTGAGATATACGCAAAAGCAGATCGACAAATTTAATCGCCAGAAATATATTGTGGAGTTAGAAAAGATCAGCAAAAATCTTTTTCGTATGTTCAGAGACAAAAATGTGACGGCCGAGGATTTTCTCAAAAAATTCGAGCAGCTCCAAAAAAGATTTGATGAAAAAGCCCAAGTGCAGCTGGAATCAGAATACCATCAGCAGCTCAAAGAGTATATCTCACGGCTTTATCAGGAGACATGTGCTGCACAATATTTTACGGATGAGAAGTTCTCTGATATCAGAGAGGCTGAGATGAGCAATCTAAATCGATTGCAGAAGTTAAAAAACGGTACCTCCTATAAAAAAGACAAGCACAAATCCAAACGCCAAAATGAGGATTGGGGTTGATGATTTTATTTGAAAGGATACAGATGAATATAAAACTGGGTATGTTGGCTGTAGCTATCGGTCTGTTTATTTCAGGGTGTGGAAAGGATGATACCTATTATGGAAAACTTGACCAGACACCTTATGAGATAAAAGAGTGTATCAGAGAATTGGCAAGAGGTGCGGAGATCGTTCATGATGATAAGATAGATAAGATCGTCGTCTATAAGAAAAAGAGGATGATGTACACATACAAAGAGGGAAAAAAAGTTGATGAGTTTCGTCTGTCATTAGGTGCGAATGGCGGAGCTGAAGGGGGGAATAAAGTGAAAGCAGGGGATTACAGAACACCTGAAGGCGCTTATACCATCGTAAGGAAAAAATGCGACTCCAGACTTTATAAATCGCTTATGATCTCCTATCCAAGCCCTGCAGACAGGATAAGAGCACGTGCGCAGGGTGTGGACCCGGGTGGTTATATTACGATCCACGGACAACCTAAATGGAATGCTGATGGACGAGGAGACAAATACACCCTTTCACGTGATTGGACAGAAGGCTGTATGGCTGTGCCTAATCGGGCAATGGATAAACTTTGGCGCGCTGTTGAATTGGGCATAAAAATTGAAATCCATGCATAATCGATGAGATAATGTTGGATTATTTTATATAATATGTCAAATTTAGCTAGGTTTGATAAATCTTATATTATGATATTGAATAATATTGGATAACTAAGGAGAAAAAGATGAAAAAAATACTTATATCTGTAGGTCTTTCTATGTTGACAACGTTG
The DNA here is from genome assembly GCA_036568165.1 of Sulfurovum sp. Classification (GTDB taxonomy): domain Bacteria; phylum Campylobacterota; class Campylobacteria; order Campylobacterales; family Sulfurovaceae; genus Sulfurovum. The sequence goes on along the minus strand of DATCTA010000080.1, from coordinate 7,941 downwards.
CTTATGGCAGGCGGAGATAAAGGTGCCACAATTGCCCCGGTCGCTAAGATATCAAGCAAAACGTGCAAAGAAAACAAGGTCTATATTCAGCAGGAAGCTGGGCTAATGTGGCAGGACCAAATGTATACGGATGCGGAAGATGGCGCATATGCACGTGGAAATTCCATAGGAAAAGCAGGTAAGCTTAGATATGCTATGAACTATTGTAGATCCTTGAACTATGGTGGGTATAGCGACTGGAGGCTTCCGACAGCTCAAGAACTTGCAGGTGTACATGATCCGCAGTATAATCCATTTGCATATTACCGTGGATCAGACTATTGGACTTCAACGCCGACAACTGAGAATCAATACTATGTTGTTTTTACTGCAGATGCAATGCAGTACAAGAGAAATCCGAGTGAAACAAACTACATTAGATGTGTACGTTGTTTAGAAGAGACTTACGTTTTCTCTAAATCTGAAACGGTTAAATAGGTTTTGGATCAGAGGATTTTAATTTCCTCTGTTAGAGTTATACCAAATTGACGTAGAACTTCACTTTTTGCTAAGTCTATGAGAGACTTAGCCTCCTCATAGGTTCCACCTCCCAAATTGACCAAGAAGTTGGCATGTACAGTGCTCCACTGCATTTGCCCTTCTCTTTTCCCCTTTAGACCGACTGCTTCGATAAGACGGCCCGCGTAATCACCTTCAGGATTTTTAAATGCGGAACCTGCACTTGGTTCATGGGGCTGATTGGTTCGCAGCGCAAGAAGCTCATCAAGAAGTTTCTGGCTAAAGCCATAATGTATCTCAAATCTTGCATGTGTGGCTATGCCGCCAAGTTTGGCAAAACGGTAACCATGCTCTATATCTTTTGCCAAAACCCATTTGCCATTGAGCTTTACAGAGTGTAAAATATTAAATATCTCATAGCTTTTGACGCCAGCATTCATGGCAAGCATCCCTCCAAGTGTCCCAGGAAGCTTGGCACAGAATTCAAAACCGGCGATATCGTGCTTTTTGGTATAAGAGACGATACGCCCAGTCGGCATTGCCGCACCGATAGTCAGCATATTACCTTCCTGGGAAATAGTGGCAAAATCTTTTGAAAGCATCATGAGAGGCGGCGGATTGGGTGAAACAAGCAGGTTGTTCGCTCCTCCAATCAGATATCTGTCTTTTGGAAGTTCATCGCCTTGTTCTATCATCATGACCTGGGTGGGTTTTCCTATTTTAATACTGGAAAATTTAGAGAAGTCGATGGTCTTAAAAAACATTCAGCTGTACCGCAATGCTTCATACTCTTTTGGGATCAAATACGCTTCTGTCTTAAGAGGTGAGCTCCACAGGCCATGCGCATACCCTATCTCATAGAGTTTATCCAAGGCTTTGATCTGCAGTGCTGAGAGTTCGACGGACTCATCAGATGCGTACATATCAAGGTATTTTCTGAGCATTGCATCAGAGATACGAACCAGATTATCTACTTCCAGTTTGGCACAGAGTTCTTCTTTCCTGTGATTGGCTACTTTGACACCTTCTATCAAAATGTTCTCTATCTCTATTGCACGGTTCAGCGGTAGGCTTCTTCGTATGGCCATACCTCCAAGAGGCAGAGGAAGTCCTTCCCCGGCCAACTCTACCCAAATATCCCATATCTCTTTTTCTACTTCCAGACTTTCATCAAAATCCAAAATAGATTCATGGATGAGCACACCTGCATCTACTTTGCCTGTAACAACTGCATCCTCAATTTCCAGGAAATCCATATAGACAGGTCTAGCATCAGGATAATAGATCCTAAAAAGCATGGCATTGGTCGTATATTTCCCCGATAGAGCCACTTTAAAATTACGTTTGAGCTTTTTTTCTTTACGCCGTATAAGTTTGGGCCCATACCCTTCTCCAAAGCTGACCGCTGTGCGAAGGAGGGCATACTCATTTTTAATAAGTGGGTACATACCAAAACTGATGGCTGAGACATCATAGGTCCCTTTAAGGGCCTCTACATTCAATGTTTCAATATCCAGTCCTATGTTCTCAAAGGTATATCCTTTGGTATCTACCCACCCGAACTTGATGGCATAATACATGAAAATATCATCTGCATCAGGTGAATGAGCTAACTCTATAGGGTGCATGGACTTGGTACTCTCTTTTTCAACGGTTTGACATTCGTAAGCTAAATCCAAATGTGATCAACTTGATATTGAATGTTATATAAATAAGTGCTGTATTTTATCATTGTTTCCATTTGTGGGAACTTTTTTGAGATTTTGACAAAAAACATGTCAATTTGACATATTTTTATAAGTGGAGTATAAAACCTATTAGAATGGTGCTAGAATTCAACATAAAGGTTAAGGATATGACAATGGCAATGGACGCAAACAAGCAAAAAGCACTGGATATGGCGATCAAACAGATAGACAAGTCGTTTGGTAAAGGCACTTTAATGAGACTTGGAGATAAGGAGTTTGAACCTATCGAATCTATATCGACAGGCTCTCTTGGTCTGGATATGGCACTCGGCATCGGCGGTATACCGCAGGGACGTATCATCGAGATCTATGGTCCTGAGTCATCAGGGAAAACGACACTTGCACTGCAGACGATCGCATCAGCACAGAAAAAAGATATGGTGTGTGCATTTATCGATGCTGAACATGCACTGGATGTTGCTTATGCTAAAAATTTAGGTGTTGATACTGACAATCTTCTGGTCTCGCAACCTGATTTTGGTGAACAGGCACTTGACGTTTTGGAAACATTGGCACGGTCAGGAGCTGTCGGTCTGATCATTGTCGATTCAGTGGCTGCACTTACACCAAAAAGTGAGATAGAAGGTGACATGGGTGACCAGCATGTTGGGCTTCAAGCAAGACTTATGTCTCAGGCGTTGCGTAAACTTACTGCTATATTGCATAAGACCAATACAACCGTGATCTTTATCAACCAGATCCGTATGAAAATAGGAATGATGGGATATGGTTCCCCTGAGACAACTACAGGAGGAAATGCATTGAAGTTCTACTGTTCGGTAAGAATAGATGTGCGCCGTATTGCGACATTGAAACAGGGTGAATCCTCTATAGGTAACCGTGTGAAAGCGAAAGTAGTGAAAAACAAAGTGGCCCCGCCATTCAGACAAGCAGAGTTTGACATCATGTTCGGTGAAGGGATCTCGTTTACAGGAGAGCTCATCGATTATGGTGTAAAAATGGATATTATCGATAAATCCGGGGCATGGTTCAGCTATGGCAGTGAAAAGCTGGGGCAGGGTAAGGAAAATGCGAAGATTGCACTCAAAGAAAATCCTGAAATGATGGCAGAGATCGAAGGCAAGATCAAAGAAGCACTCGGTTTTGGCGATGCTTTGGCTGCAGATGACAGTGAAATGGAAGAAGAGGTTTAATCTTTAGTCCATAAAGTATATAAGGCATTCAATCTTTCAAAATGTCTTATATGCATTTAGAGCACATTACCCAGTTAAAACCCAAAACAGTATAACTTGATTATCCTGCAATCACTAATTCCCTTTTCTAGAACAATTCTCATTTAAGTATAGGGTAAATTTCGATAGAATAATAGACAAATGTAAAATAGTAAATGTATATAAAGGATAGTGATGATTTTTATCGATGAAGTCGTAGCAACAGAGGTAATGGATAGTAGAGGGAATCCTACAGTTAGAGCAACAGTAAGTTTGAGTGACGGTACAGTGGAAAGCGCTATCGTTCCAAGTGGGGCCAGTACAGGTAAGCGTGAGGCTCTTGAGCTTCGTGATGGTGGTGACAGATATATGGGTAAAGGTGTACTTCAGGCATGCGAAAATGTAAACGGTCCTATCAGTGATGCTCTTGTAGGGCTTAGTCCTTTCAATCAGGCGGAAATCGATCTTGTAATGAAAGAGGTAGATGGTACCAACAATTATGGAAATATGGGTGCAAATGCAGTACTTGGTGTTTCTATGGCAGTGGCTCGTGCAGCAGCAAAGAGCATGGGTATGCCGCTTTATCGTTATCTGGGTGGAGCAAATGCAGTAGTGATGCCTGTGCCAATGCTCAATATCATCAATGGTGGAGAACATGCAAACAATTCTGTTGATTTCCAGGAATATATGGTTATGCCAGTTGGATTTGACAGATTTTCTGAAGGGCTTAGAGCATGTGCGGAGGTCTATCATAACCTTAAAAAGATCATTGATGCTATGGGTGAGAGTACCGCAGTAGGTGATGAAGGCGGATTTGCTCCGAACCTCAAGTCAAATGAAGAGCCTATACAAGTGATCATGCAAGCGATCGAAAAAGCAGGATACAAGCCAGGTGAGCAGATAGCTATTGCACTTGATGTTGCTGCATCAGAACTTATTAATGATGAAGGGAAGTATGTCCTTAAATCAGAAAATAGAGAATTGACATCGCAGGAGCTTACGGCGTACTATGCAGATATGTGCTCGAAGTATCCTATCGTTTCTATCGAAGATGGATTAAGCGAAGATGATTGGGACGGATGGAAACACCTTACAGAAGTCCTTGGAGGTAAAGTACAGCTGGTGGGAGATGATCTTTTTGTAACGAATGCAGCTATTCTTGCTGAGGGTATTGAAAAAGATATCGCCAACTCTATTTTGATCAAACCAAATCAGATTGGAACGGTTTCTGAAACAATGCAGACAGTTAGACTTGCGCAAAGAAACGGGTATACCTGTGTCATGTCTCACCGTTCCGGAGAAAGCGAAGATACATTTATCGCTGATTTTGCAGTAGCGTTGAACACGGGAGAGATCAAAACGGGATCAACTGCCAGAAGTGACAGAATTGCAAAATACAACAGATTATTAGAGATCGAAGCAGAGCTTGGTCAATTCGAATATTTGGGTGCAACACTATTTACAAAGTAATTATGGTATAGTACATGACAGGAACGAAAAAAGGAGGGAGTATAGCTGGACTTTCACTTAAAGCTTTTTTAGTGACGGTTTTGGGTATTCTTGTTTTCGGTGTCTATGTAGGTGTTTTGATCTATGGGGAAAACTCTTTAACTGTGCTCAATCAGTTAAAAGAGAAGAAACAAAACTTGTCTCTTGAAGAGAAAATATTGAAGGCGGAGAATCAAAGACTTCAAAAAGAGTATTTTGAACTAAAACAATTAGAACCAAAGGAGTAAAGTATGATGAAAAAGTATCTATGGATAGGAATCGCGTTGTTGTTTGTAAGTGGAAATGCATCTGGTTTTAGGGATATTGATAAAGATACACACTCATTTCTTTCTGATCTGAGAGAAGCATCAGGTTCAGATGATGATCTGGATGATGAAGAAGAGATCAATGAAGATGTCGATGATGATATTGATGCTGAAGAAGAAGAGGCAGCTGAACCAAAAAAAGAGGAAAAAGATAAAGCCGAAGAGATAAGAAAGCAAGCCGCAGCAGAAGCTAAAAAAAAGGAAGAGGCTAAAAGAGCTGAAGAGGCAAGAATCGCAGCTGAAATGAAAAAAGCCGAAGAGGCCCAAAAAGCAGAAGAGCTTGCTGCAAAAAAAGCTGAAGAGGCAAGAATTGCAGCTGAAATGAAAAAAGCCGAAGAAGCAAAGAAGGCGGCTGAAGAACTAGCCGCTAAAAAAGCAAAAGAAGAGGAAGCACGTGAAGTTGCTGCCTATGAGCAGCAGAGGGCTGAAAAACTTGCAAAAGAAGCCGCAAAGAAATTAGCTGAACAAGCACCGCCAGTACAACCAAAGACGGCTTCAGATATCAACCCTGAGCGTGAAGCACAGGCGGCCAAAGATGCAGCTGACATAGCATACTGGGAAGCTATACAGGAGATGAGAAGAGAAGAATAATCTCTATCTCTTTCTTTTTTGCTCTTGAGGATTCAGGCGGTTGGTCGCCTGCAATATTTTAATAATGGTCATAGAGATCAAAATTTCAAAGATACTCGCCAGGATAAGTTGATAGTAGGTCAACAGGTCCAATAGTTTTGTGTTATATCCGATCGTTGCAACAGCAACGAGGAGCGTCAATGGCATAGAGAGAGAAAGTGCTATAAGCACAGCATCTTTTGTCCCGCTGATCCCCTTGAGAACAATCGCCGCAAACAATCTAGAAACGATCATCAATACAGTAATAAGCAGTGCCCCAGAGACTACCCCTTCAAGCGGAAGTGCTGCAAGATCAAAAGAGGCACCAACATGGATAAAAAAGAGGGGAACCAAAAATCCAAAACCAAGGCTTGACATCTTCTCCTCAAGCTCCTTTTCGTGATGGAAGAATGCCGATATAGCAATACCTGCGATAAATGCTCCCAGTGCCAGCTCCAGACCCAATGACAACATGATAGAGATCAGGATAAAGAAGAGTGCCATGGAGAGGCGGATATCCTGAGCTGAGGTATCAAGTTTTGGCATGAGGGCACTTTTGAGCTCCGGGTACCACCAAAAGAGCAGGTTCAGCATCTGATAGAGTATATAGATCACAAAGATGAACAAGACAAGATATCCAATCTTGAGTATGAGTTCCAGAGCAGAACCGGTAGTAATGGCTGCATCAAAGACGGTCAGTGCAGCGATACTTACTATCTCTCCCAAAACCCCTGCAATAAATGCCAAACGTATCCAAGACTGTTCTTTGCCGTATACTTTGGATAAAGAGGCTAGAAGTCCAATGGATATCAGAGGCATAGAGACGATCACAATTGCATGCAGATCGAAGATAAATCCAAAAATAATAGAGAAGATGACCATAAAGAATAAAAAGAGCATCGATCTTTGGATCACGTTTTTGGGACTTCTTGTGATCTGTTTAAGATCGACTTCCATGCCCGCTAAGAACATAAGATAAAGAAAACCGACTTCAGCGATGAGGTTAAAGTACTGGTTGTGGCCTACCAGGCCAAGATAGGCAACAATAGAGCCTAAAATGATCTCCACAGGGGGAATAGGCAAACGCAAGAACTTCGCCACAAACGGGCTTCCCCAGATCAGCAGCGAGAGTGTTAGTATGAGAACAATATCAGTGTGAATCACAGCTCGTTGCTACCTGTAATCCAAGTCTATCAAGCATCTCTTTGTCTTTATTTGCATCGATACCTTCTGTCGTCAAATAGTTCCCTATCACCATGGAGTTTGCTCCGGCTTCAAACATGAGCTCTTCTTTCCCGTTAAATAAAAGCTCACGCCCACCAGCGACCATAAGCAGTCTGTCATCTCCGAGTAATCTTCGCGCCTTTTTAATGATCTCCACCGCTTCATCAAGCCCGATATTCCTGCTTTTTATAGGCAGTGCAGGGTTCGGATGGTAGAAGTTAAGCGGTGTGGATTCTGGTTTAAGAGATGCAATAGAGTCAAGAAGTGAATCTCTGTCCTGCTGTGTTTCTCCCATTCCGAAAATCCCGCCTGAACACAGTGCCAAACCAACAGATTTTACATTTTGACATGTCTCGTAACGCTCGCTCCAGGCATGCGTCGTACAGATATCTGCATAGTAGCGTTCAGAAGTTTCAAGGTTATGGTTGTAGCTGTCGATACCATGTTGTTTAAGATAGAGAAGTTGCTCTTTAGTCGCTGTACCGTTACATGCGATGAGATTGAGATCTTTTACTTCAGCTTTCACCGCTTGTGCAGCACGTGCAACGAAATCGACCTTTTTGTCATCAAGCCCTTTTCCTGCAGTCACCAGACAATATCCCAAAGCCCCATTGGCTTTGGCGGCTTTTGCTTCAGAAACGATCTGCTCTATAGATTTGTAATTGTAGCGTTGGATATCGGCATGGTATCTGACACTTTGTGTACAGAATTTACAGTCTTCCTGGCAGGTACCGCTAAGAATGTTGTTGATGGCGCATAAAAATATCTGTTTCATGATTATTGTTTAGCCTTTTCTTTATGCTTACATTTAAAACACTCATAGACATTACCGCTTTTGAGGGTTTTTATGCCCATAGTATAGCCACATTCAGAACA
>DATCTA010000079.1:0-5465 GCA_036568165.1 Sulfurovum sp. | reverse complement strand
AAATGGGAGTGCGAAACCATGTGTAATGAAATAATTTTTCAACTGTATGTACATCGGAAGGTCAGCTATCCACTCAAGATGTCTTTTCATGGTCTCATGGTCGTTACGGTAACTTTCGTACGTGGCCATACCTCCATAGCGGTAGTCAGTGCTCCATGGACTGTGTATATCATGATGCACGGCATTATGTAGATACTTCTCCATAAGGTGTTCATGGTTTCCCTTGACACAGGGATATCCACCAGAGATAACAAACTCGATCACTTCTTTTGAGAAGTTCCCTTTGTCACAAAGATCCCCAACAAAGATGAGTTCTGCATTTTGGGGTAGTTTCTTAATAAGGTTTTTGAGGGTGTAAAAGCATCCGTGAACATCGCCTATGACATAGATGTTTTCGATATTTCTCTTGTCTTTCATGAACCAACCTGTTTTTCAGATATTATAGTGCGTATATGGGTTCATTCATAGTGTATAGTTGTCGATTCATCGTTCTTGAGTCATCAATTGACATATCAGACCTATGAGTGAGAGATTGTGTATACTATAATACTTAGAGTATAAAACTTCATAAGGGTAGAAAAGATGCGTGTACTGCTTACAGGTGCGAATGGCTATATAGGTAGACGTCTTAAACAGACATTACTGGGTCAGCAGATCGATCTGCGTCTGCTAGTCCGTAACCCCAAGAGCCTGGACTCTGATCTGGATGTTGAGATCGCCCAAGGCGATACCTTCGATAATGAGTCTCTCGAACGTGCACTTGAGGATGTAGATGTAGCTTACTATCTGATACACTCACTTCAGCACAGAAATTATAGAGAACTAGATAAACAAAGTGCACAGAACTTTCTGGATGCGGCGATCAAGATGGGTGTAAAGCGCATCATCTATCTAGGTGGCCTAGGGATCAAAGAGCATGCCAGCGAACATCTGCTCAGCCGCATTGAGACAGGGGAGATACTCTCCAGCAGACCAGACAAGATAGAGACGATATGGATCAGGGCCGGCGTCATCATCGGTTCTGGTAGTGCAAGTTTTGAGATCATACGCCACCTGACTGAGAAGCTCCCTGTGATGGTCACTCCAAAGTGGGTCAAGACACTTGCCCAGCCCATTGGGGTAGATGATGTCATCGCATATCTTGATGCTTCAAAGGATCTTGAACATAAAGGCAATCTCATCGTGGATATCGGCAGCGAGCAGATGACCTATAAAGAGATGATGTTAGGGTGTGCCAAAGCATTAGGACTGAAGCGTGTCATTATCCCTCTTCCGATACTCACTATAAAACTCTCATCATATTGGCTAAATCTCTTTACACCGGTTCCTTACACAGTGGCACAATCACTTATAGAGGGGCTCTCTTCAGAAGTGGTGATACAAAATGACCATGCCAAAAAATTTTTTCCTCATATAAAGCCAAGATCTTTTGAAAAATGCGTAAAAAGAGCCATTGAACGTATGGAGGAAAATCAGGTATTTAGCAGATGGAGTGATGCAGGAGGTGAGCATGATATGTGGCAGCGGTACCATAAGGATGACCCATCATCCTCTGTATTGCTTGATAGACAGAGTATAAGCATTGGCAAGATTCCAAAAGAGACCATTTATCGAACCTTCTGTTCCATTGGCGGAAAGGAAGGATGGTTTGGGTATGACTGGCTCTGGGAGATCAGGGGTTGGATAGACAAGATGATAGGGGGTGCCGGACTGAACAGGGGACGAAGAGACACCCATCATCTCAGAATAGGAGAGAGTGTTGATTTTTGGAGAGTGGAAGACCTTGTTGTAAATGAAAGGCTCTTGTTATATGCACAGATGAAAGTACCCGGAAAAGCCTGGTTGGAGTTCAAAATAAATGGTAATGAACTGGTACAGACAGCCTATTTTTATCCTCGGGGTTTATTTGGAAGGCTCTACTGGTATATACTCACTCCTATACACTATCTTGTTTTTGGTAATATGATAAGATCTATATTGAAAAAAGCACAGAGCTATGAACAGACAAAATAAAACTATGAATCTTTTACAAGAAAGAGTAGAATAATAAAAAAAGGAATAAATCATGATCAAAGAATTACTATATACTGGTTTAGGCGGTGCAATTCTTCTTAAGGAACGTGTAGAAGAGGAGATAGAAAAGCTTCAGGAAAAAGGTAAACTGAGCAAGGAAGATGCAGACAAGTTTATAGAAAAACTCAAGATCCGGGGTGAAGAGGAAGAAGAAAAACTCAAAACCCATATCAAAGATGCACTTAAAGAGGTGATTAATGAAATGGGTCTTGCGACCAAAGCAGATATCGAGGCACTAAAAGATAAATAGTGCGTACATACAAACTTTATTCACCATTGAGGATATGGCGTGTTTTCACTGTACTGATGACAGTCTACATGCTTGTGAGAAAACGAAAGAGATTTTTATTGTTCTCACCATTGAGTCCTGAAAAACTGCTTGACTCGATTACTCAATTGGGAGCCAGTTTTATCAAGCTGGCACAGGTGCTTGCTACAAGGAATGATTTTTTCCCTCCGGCATATCTGAGTAAACTCAAGATGCTGCATGATGAACTTCCTCCGATGAAGAGTGCTGCTATGCAAAAGGTCTTCTCAAGAGCATTTGAGAATGACCCTTTTTATCGTTTCGAGAAAGAGCCTATCGCTTCTGCTTCCATCGGCCAGGTACATGAAGCATGGCTTGACAAAGACACCAAGGTCGCTGTTAAACTCAGACGTGAAGGGATAGAAAAACAGGTAAAGGCCGATATAAAGATACTTTCTTTTTTTAATTCGCTTTTCAGACCGCTTTTTTCTCATTACACCAAACACTCCATAGAGGCAGTTGTTAAAGAGTTCGCTTCTATGATCCTCAAAGAGGTAAGTCTCAACCAGGAAAGAGTAAATCTTGTAAAATTTTCTGAGACCTATGCAGATATGAAGGTATCTTTCCCTGAGCCTTATGAAAAACTTAGCAGTGATGATGCGTTAGTAATGAGCTTTGAAGAAGGGTTCCGTTTTGATGACAAAGAGTCGCTGAAAGCACATGATATCGATATCGCTCCAATTATACAGACATTGGTAAAGTTCTATACGGAACAGATGCTTGTAAGGGGCTTTTTTCATGCTGACCCTCATCCAGGCAATCTTCTTATTACCAAAGAAGGTCAATTGATACTCTTGGATTTTGGGATGGTCAAACGTGTTCCCAATGAAACCCGCATTGCGATCATTGAGCTCATTAAGGCGGCCAATGAGCGAGATTATGAGCGTTATGTGAGTGCGAGTAAACGTTTGGGTACGGTTGCGTATGATGCACCGACATCTGAACTGGCAGAATTCACTGAACGTATGTTCGAGATATTCAACAATGATGCACTTGACAGTTCCAGTATGCAGGAACTTGCTTTTGAGGTTTTGGAGCAGACAAGAAACCTTCCTTTCAAACTTCCACAGGAAGCCATTTATATACTTCGGGTCAGTGCGATCATCGAAGGTTTGGGTACGACGTATATAGAGAACTTTAACGGTATTAAAGATATATTGCCTATATTACAGGATAACATTCCCCGTGCTTTAGGAGCAAAAGAGGGGATAGTGGAGACACTGATCGATGAGTTCAAAAATCTTCCTTTGGATGTGAGGGCATTCAGGAATGCATTGTATCGGATATCAGAAGAGAATCTTTCGGTAGAACTCTCCAAGTCACAGCTTGAGGTATTGGAAAAATCGCTCAAAGAATCGCTCAAACCGATACTTACAGGTATCATTTTAATGGCGAGTGCAAGTTTTTTGCTGCTCTATGATCAAGACTTGCGCCATTTTGCACTGATACTTTTTGGTGTAGGTCTATTGAGATTAATATTTAGAAAAGGATAAACAATGAAAAAAATACTGCTCACTATAACACTAGGGTTGATACTGTCACTCACTGGATGTAAAACATATGAGAAGCCAGAGAAAGTCTCTCCTGTTGAGAACTTTAAACTTGAAGAGTATCTGGGAACATGGTATGAGATCGTAAGGCTCGAACACAGATTTGAGAAAGGAATGGAAGCGATCACCGCAACATACAGCTTGAGAGATGACGGCGGTGTCAAGGTTTTGAACAAAGGCTACAGAACAAAAGAAAAAGAGTGGAGTACGGCAGAGGGTAAAGCCTATTTTGTACAAACACCTGATAAGGGATTTTTGAAAGTATCATTCTTTGGACCGTTCTATGGATCTTACATCGTGATGGATACAGACTACAAGACTTACACGATGATCAGCGGGCCTGATCTGAGTTACTTTTGGATACTCTCCAGAACACCGACACTGGATGAAAAGATACTCAGCAGCCTTCTAGCCAAAGCAAAAGAAGCAGGGTTTGATACGAGCAAACTTATCTATCCTGATCAAGGTAAGAATCTTGACAAATAAAGCACTGATCATCGTGGCACACGGAAGCCGGAAAGACGCTTCAAACAAAGAAGTAATGGCACTTGTAGAAAAAGTAGAGTTCTTGCTGGGTGAGCATTATGCGTATGTTATGACTGCTTTCTTAGAGTTTACCAGCCCTTCATTGGAGGAGAGCATTTACTCGTGTATAGAGAAGGGTGCGAATGAGATCGTCATCCTTCCTTATTTCCTGGCTTCAGGTAACCATGTGTCACGAGACATACCTGAAGTAGTTGCAAAAATACAGGCATCATACCCAAACACCAAGATGGTACTTAAAGAACATATAGGAAGTGCATCAGGTATGGCAGCTCTTCTTGTGGATATGGCTCTAAATTCAAATGAAAGTCTCTAAAATTAAGATATACATAATATCGGAAAATTAAAGGTTAAAGATGAATGCTGATTATGAAAAGAAAGTATCAATAGAGTCTGATGAATTAGACTGGAAGGAGTATACTCCTTCCAATTCATATATAAAACTGTTTTCAAAAAAAGATGATGAAGAGACATCTATAATAAAAATTGAAAAAAATAGTTACTTATCTAAAAAAGATCTTGTAAATAGTGTGGAGATCTTTGTCTTAGATGGTGTTTATACAAATGAGTTCGGCTCTTTTGAAAAAGGTACATATTTAAAACTACCAAAAGAGAATGAAAAGTATATAAACTCAGAAAATGGCTGCATTGTTTTTAGAAAAATAAATTATAGCCACAATGATGAAAAGATAGTAATAGACACAAATAAATCTGAGTGGTTACAAGGTCATGGTAATTTAAGTGTTATACCTTTAGCAGAGCAAACTGCGTTAGTAAAGTGGCCAAACGGTGAAGTATTTATGCCCCATAAACACTGGGAAGGTGAAGAGATACTAGTCTTAAGTGGTACTTTTATAGATGAACATGGATCTTACCCTAAAGGCACTTGGATAAGAAGTCCGCACTTAAGTGAACATTATCCTCGTGTAGAAGAGGAAACTGTGATTTTTGTTAAAACAGGACATTTGTAATTTTTAATAAAGTAGACAGTA
>DATCTA010000078.1:0-5882 GCA_036568165.1 Sulfurovum sp. | reverse complement strand
AGGGGTAAATGCAGCTGTAGTCGGTCTTTTAGCTGCAGTTCTCATTAATACAGTTTTTCCAAGTGGTGTTCACTCCTATTTAGATGGTGCTATTGCTGTAATTGGACTAGTTATATTCAGAACGTTTAAAATACCTGTTCTGTATATGATTACGCTATTTATACTTATTGGAGTAGCATTTAATTTTTAGCAGAAGAATAGCCTCTTTGTTTACATTTTTATTAGGGATATATTGATTAAGAGGTCTTGGTTTTCAATAGTTGTGCGAAGATATAAATAAATCTTTCTGTAAAGCTTTCATAAAACTTATGTTATCATTTACAAAACTGTAAACAGGGGAGAGTATGGAAAAACTGATGAAACCTACTGAGTATGCCCAAACACTTGGTATTTCTAGACAAGCTGTCTACGCGAAGATAAAAAGAGGGATATTGACAGCTAAAAATGTCGAAGGCAAACTTTACATAGTCGTTGACAACGAAACAGATGCTCCAGAAAAAGAAAAAGTGTCAAAAGTAGACAGACCTGCTCCTGTAACAGCAAATCACGTAGTTTCAAATGCTGACAACCAAGACTATAAAGCGCTGCTCAAAGCTAAAGATGAGACGATAGCAGTACTTAAAAATACGGTTGAGGACCTTAAAGAATCCAACAAACAGATCTCTGCGACACTTAAAGGCGAGATCGATCTGCTCAAAGAGGCATTCTATGAGATGCGTACACTTTATGTCCATCAATTAGAACAGAAAAAATCTCATGATGCAGAAGAAGCCATAGAGATAATGACAGATGAAGAGCCGAGCGAAGAGGAACATTGGATAGGTGTTAAAAAATTCTTTAATCAACATAATATCACGAAAGAAAAAGCACAACAGAAGATCATGAAACGATTAAAAAAGGCATATAAATCGGGTGATGAACGGATCATGAAAGTGGACAATAAGCTCAAGTTCAATGTAAACAAAAGCTATAAGGATCTCTTGGGGTAATACAACCTTTCAGGGGATCTAAAGATCAGTTAGACAAATAATCCTACCAGCTTGCTCACTACATCATCATCTGTAAATATCTTTACCGAGCGAATATCGTAACGGGTAAAATGTTCGGCCAGTTTATCATCGTTCTCTTTTAGTTTTGCCAGATAGTTTTGCATACTTCTTTGACCAAAGTAGGTATCCATCCTTTTACCGTCCTGTGGATGGAAAAGGGTTACTTCTCCAAGTTTTTTAGGGATCTCTTCTGCCCTATCCCTGATGATCACAGCAATAACCTCATGCTTTTGAGAAAGAAGCGACAGGTCAACTTCTTCCAAAAAGTCGCTCAATATAAAAAGAAGTGAAGGTCTCTGGATCCTTTTAAAAATATCCTGTGCTGCATGGGCATGGTCAAGTGCAGTATTGAGCAAAGAAGCATTATAGAGGGCTTGGGAAAACTCTTCTATATGATAGAGTTGTTTGCTTGGCGGTGTTGAAAGAGTTTCTTCCTGCGTGTAGCGTATCCCGGTAAAAAGATCACTGTTTTGTTGTGCTGCGTATCCCAGCACTGTAGCGATCTCGGTGAGTTTCACTTGTTTGGCATTTCCTGTTCCAAAGTAGAGACTTGCATCCATGAAGGCAGCAACTACGACAGAGAGTTCACGGTTCGCATGCAGTTCTTTGATGTAAGGAAGTCCCAATTTTGCAGAGATGGTCCAGTTTATTTTTCGGATATCATCTCCCACCTGGTATTCTCTCAATTCAGAGAAATCATATCCTTCCCCGTGGAGTTTGGAGAGGTTATGTCCACTAAGCATCGTGTAGACCTGGTGTCTGGCTTTGAGCTGGAGCGCTTTGAGAGCAGTATTCATCAAGGGATAGGCAGGGTCTCTATGATGTCAGAGATGATCTCATCGGTATGGATGCCTTTGGCTCTGGCCTCATAAGAGAGGACGATGCGGTGGCGCAGAATATTGTGGATCACATAGCCGATATCAGCTGGAGAGACAAAATCATTCCCTCTTAAAAAGGCTTTCGCTTTTGCCGCTTTGTAAAGATCGATCGATGCTCTTGGACTTGCGCCGAACATAATGTTCTGTGCGATATCGCCTAAGCCAAACTTTTCAGGGTCTCTTGTGGCTGAAATGATCTGTACCATATAACGTTCAAGCTCCTCATCCACATGTATCTTTTTGATCTCCTCCTGAAGCGTATAGAGGTCCTTTTTGTTCAATATAGCCTCAACCTCATCAAAACTTTTACTTGCAGCTTTGCGCATGATCTCGAGTTCTTCACTCTCAGAGTTATGCTGCACTACGATCTTCATCATGAACCTGTCCAGCTGTGCCTCAGGGAGGGCGTAAACTCCCTCTTGTTCTATAGGGTTCTGTGTTGCCATGACCAAAAAAGGCTTTTCAAGTTTAAAGGTCTCTTCGGCGATAGTGACCTGTCTTTCCTGCATCACCTCAAGCAGTGCAGACTGTACTTTGGCAGGAGCACGGTTGATCTCATCAGCTAAAAGAAGGTGTGTAAAAAGGGGCCCCTTTTTGATACTGAAAGTGTGGTCCTGCGGATTATATATCTGTGCACCTATGATATCAGAAGGCAAAAGATCAGGGGTGAACTGTATACGTTTTGAGTCTAAGCCTATAGCACGTGAGAGCGCATTAATGGTAGTGGTCTTAGCCAGTCCCGGAACACCTTCAACAAGGATATGACCGTCACAAAGTAATCCGATAAGCAATCCTTCTATCATAGCATCCTGCCCTATAACGGCTTTATGTAGTTCTTTTTTGAGCAGGTTTATCTGTTCATTCATATTTTTTCCTCTTTCCTTACTTTATCGAGTGCGTCTTGTTTGAGTTTGTTAAAGTTGATTTTACCATTTCCATACAAAGAGTTTTCCAGCTTCTCTATGATAGGGCCAAAACGTTTGTTGTCAGAAGCCATCAGTACTTGAAACAGTGCCTTTTCGTTTTTGCATGCTTCTATCTTATGAATAATCGGGTCATCTTCTTTTTGGACTTGTCTCTTTTTCCATTTCCAGCTGGTAGCGGTGAGATATCCCGCGGCAAATACGATGATATAGCCAAAGAGGGTTCGCAGCCAGGACCAATCCGTTCTTAAGACCTCTGGGGTATCGATCTTGTCTACTAAAGTTTCCTTGTCAACCTGTTGGATCTCAAATACTTGTTCAGGCACTTCCAGCGTGTAGGCTTTTTCTGTTTTAGGGTTGAAAGCCTTGAGTACGATCGGTGCAAGTGTAAAGCTTTGTTTATGGGAGAGTGCCATAGGATAGATTACCGTGCTGTGTGTCCCTTTTGTACTTGGAAATGATTGAACAATAGGCTCTTCAGTAAAGCGTGTAAAGTTTCCCTCTTCAGGAAGCAGAGTATCTAAAAAAGGAGGATATCCTATACCCTTGATACTTACCTGCATAGGCAGAGGTTCATAGGCTTTTGCCTTTAGCTTTTTGATCGTATGGGTGAGGCTGAAATCACCTACAAGCACGGTACCTTCAGGAACCGGTTTAACTTTAAGGCCTAATGAGGGCAGATCGATCCTGCTATCTGTGGTGACCATATTTTTTATGTTGTCACGGTCGCCTGAAAAGCCGTAGGCGATACTTTCATCTGTCGTGGTTTTTTGTATGAGCTCAAACGTAATATTAATATCTCCCGCTTGTAGAGGATAAAGAAGATAGGTATAGCGCACCTTGGTATTGTGGTAGGTATCCGTCTCTTGGGTATCAAGTCTTTGAAACGTATAGGCTTTGCTCTTTTTGATATCGAACTTAAAGAACATGACTGCATCATGGTTGGTTTGATTGATGTCAAGTATGAGTGCCACAGGCTCCTTCACATAAGGATCAAGTTTGTCAATATTGAATTTGTAGCTAAAGTCTTCAGCCTCAAGCATGACAAAACCTAACATCATGAAGATGAGAGATAAAAATCTTTTACCAAGGGTGCTTTTCACGTATGTATCCTTCATTTATGAGTTCATAGACCTTTGAGCTAAGAGGATGCTGTTGGGCACTTTCATCACTTTTGAGCTTGCCTTTTTCCTGTTCTTCCTGTGCTTGGCTCTCTCCTCCGCCTCCGCTTCCGGAACTGGGCTCATCTTCGCTTCTTGTTTCCTCTTCACTGGATTCTTGTGATTCACTTTTGCTGGATGAAGAGTCTTGCGATTTAGGGTGCGCTATGCCTAGTTCTGCACTCTTTTTATCGCTAAGCAGGGCAACGATCTTTAAATTATGAGCAGCATCGTCATCTTTGCCCAACTGTAAAGCTTTAGTATAGTAGATTTTGGCTTTATCATACGCTTCAAGCATGGCATAAGCATTGGCGGTATTGTAGTAGAGCTGCTGTTTGATAACCGGGGAGGTCGAGCGTATTGATTTGTACAGTGTGATAGCCTGTTCAAATGAACCCTGTTTATAGTAGGTATTTGCGAGTGCTATTTGACTCTGCAAAGAGCGAACTTTTATCTTTTTTAGCTCGTTTTTGGTTTCATTGAAATCAGATCCTTTATAGCTTTCATAGGCAAGGTTCAGATGATAGGTATCAAAGACAGAAGCCTGGGTCTGTACGCCTAAAAGGGTAAAAAGGAGTAGCAGATATTTGATCGCACGTGTATGCACCATAAGGAAAAGCAGAGCGGCCAATCCTAAAGGAAACTGATAGAGTTCACGGTAATAGCGCTGTTTTTTCTCTATTTTCTGTTTTGCATCTTCACGATTTTGGAGTGCCTGGTTTAATTTGTCTGCGGTTGCTTTAGCTGTACTTGATGCGGTGATGTATTCTCCAGAAACGGAAGAAGAGAGTGTTTCGAGGAGAGGATTGATGCGGGAGATAACAAGGTTGCCCTCTTCATCTTTCAGCAGACTTCCATCCTTGTTCTTGATCGTGGTGCCTTGAGAACTTCCCAATGCCAGGATGGTCAAGGAGATATCAGCATTGTCTATTTGCGTTGTGATTTTTTCAAGGTTCTCTTCTTCGCCTCCATCTGTAATGAGTATAAGGTTCTTATGCCCGCTTTTGATGACAGCTAGCTTTTTAAAAAGTTTTTCAAGCGATGTCCCTTTGGTCAGAATGAACTCAGGGTTGAGATTCTGCAGGGCAATGTTGATCAGTGCATGGTCTGTGGTCGGAGGTGAGAGCAGCAGCGGATTTGTCGTAAAGGCGATCAGCATGATATTATCGGCAGGATTTGCTTCAAGCAATGCTGCAATGGTCTCTTTTGCAAAGGCATAACGTGTCGGCGAAATGTCATCGGCCATCATGGAGTAGGAGACATCCAGTGCTATAATGATATCTTTTGCCTCAATGCTTGCCTCCTGAAGTATCTCTTCCTGGACCGGACGAGAGAGTGCGACAACGATGAGCATAAGGACAATGAGATGGACCATGGGAATAAGTTTGCGCGTACTGCCCCATAGAAACAGGGCCAAAGGAAGCAGCAGCCATAAAAAACTTGGAAAGAGAAGTGTCATAAGGCACTCCTTTTTTCATAGAGAACCCAAAGCAGAAGAAGGATGAATACCAGGCTTAGAGGGTAAAAGATAAGCATGCGCTGGTTGAGGTAGTTTTCACTTCTGATAGCGCTGGGTTCAAGAGTACTGATCTCTTCATATATTTTGGCAAGTGCTTCGTTTGATGTAGCCGCATAACTCTTTGCCCCCGTTTCCTTAGCGATCGTCTCAAGCAGGGAGACATCATAGTCTGCCCTTTGTCCTATACCGATGGTGTAGATCTTTATTCCCTCAGCTTTGGCTTTTTTGACAGCTTCTTGAGGAGAGCTCTTTCCTGCATTGTGGTAACCGTCTGTAAGTAAAACGATCGCTTTGTTCTTTGCTTCTCCAAAGGAGAGTGTGCGTATAGACTGCATGATAGCATCGCCTAAAGC
>DATCTA010000077.1:0-10111 GCA_036568165.1 Sulfurovum sp. | reverse complement strand
TGTCACACCGTCTGCAGCCAAATAAGAACCAGCAGGATCTCCAAGTACAAGTACAATAGCTCCAAATCCCATGATGAACGTAAGTACATAGAAATATCCGATCAAACCCGTTGCAACAAATACAGACTTTCTAGCCTCTTTTGCATCAGCAACCGTAAAGAATCTCATCAAGATATGTGGAAGACCAGCTGTACCGAACATCAAAGCAATACCAAGAGAGATCGCTGAAATAGGATCACTTACAAGACCACCAGGGCTCATGATCGCTACACCTTGTGAATGGATCTCGGTAGCCTGTGTAAAGAGTGCATCAAAACTGAATCCAAATTTCGCCATTACCATGATAGACATAAAAGTAGTACCTGCAATAAGTAATACCGCTTTTATGATCTGTACCCATGTAGTCGCAAGCATACCGCCAAACGCAACATAAAGGATCATCAGTACCCCGACGAGTACAACTGCAAATTCATAATCCAATCCAAATAGAATTTCGATCAATTTACCAGCACCGACCATTTGAGCTATAAGGTAAAGAATAACAACCGAAATTGACCCAAGTGCAGCCAAAATTCTTACAGGTTTTTGCTGTAATCTATAAGCAGTAACATCAGCAAATGTATATTTACCAAGGTTTCTAAGTTGTTCAGAGATCATAAATAGAATGATCGGCCAACCTACCAAGAATCCGATCGAGAAGATCAACCCATCATAACCTTTGAGGTAAACCATACCGGTAATACCCAGAAAAGATGCCGCTGACATATAGTCTCCAGCGATCGCTGTACCATTTTGAGTTCCTGATATACCGCCACCAGCTGTATAGAAATCACTTGCTGATTTTGTTCTTTTGGATGCCCAGTATGTGATACCCAATGTTGCAGCGACAAAAATAAAGAACATTACAATTGCAGGAATATTCAATTCTTCAGCTTTTGTACCAGCACCCAAATCTGCACCCGCAGCCAATGCAACTGTCAAAGAAGCCATCATAAATAGAGATAAGATTCTACCTAACATTAGTTCATCTCCTTTTTAATATCATTTTTTAGATCATTTAAGAGTCCATCAAACTCTCCATTGGCTCTTCTTACATAGATACCTGTCAATGCGAATGCAAAAACAATAATAGCGATACCTACAGGTATACCCCATGTTGCCATACCATCTGGGCTGATTTTTGTTCCTAATGTTTCTGGGCTAAATGCAATAAACAAAATAAATGCATAATAGACCACCAACATCACAATAGTTAAAGTCCAAGCAAATTTACTTCTTGAACTTACAAGTCTTTGATACTTAGGATTATTTTTAATCTCTTGTACTTGTTCTTGTGTCATATTTTCTCCTTATAAATTTTTAAAAGTTGTAGTTTGCGATAAGTCTGTATTCATCCCATCCGAAACCATCAGGTCCAGTAAAGTCATTTGGGTAATTCGCTCTTACTCTCAAGTTCAAGTTTTCTGTTGCTTGATACTCAACATCCCAACCCCACTCATCACTGTCTGCACCTGCTGCATAAGTTGAAGTATTACCTACATCAAATGAAGTGTAGTATACAGTTGCTTTTACATTTGCACCAAGAAGCTCATTCATTTTATATGTTCCTGCTACTTTCCATGCATCTGTATCTGAGAAGAACTGGTGTCTTGTCACCATACCTTGTGTAAATGCAGGCATACCACCCCATGGCGTGATGATACCCCCGTTCATAGCACCATCACTGTCACCTGTTTGTGAGTATGCTACAAATCCGCTGAGTGCACCTGCAGAAGCACCTAGTTTAGCAGCCCAATAGTTACTGTCAACATTACCTGCCAATGCATTTCCTACATCACTCTGGTTGATATATTGTGCAGAAGCCATCATTTTAACCGCATCACTTAAAAGGCAATTCCATCCATAATCAGCCTGTAGGTATACTGCATTCAAGATATCATGTGCATAGTAGTCCCATGCCTGAAGTGTAAGTCCGTCAATACCTTTATAGATCACCGCACCTGCAGTTACACCATCTGTAGTATTATCAACATAGTTACCTCCTGCATCTTCATTTCCTAATGCAACAGTTCCCATATTTGTAAAATTACCACTTCCTGAGAGTTGGAATCCAAGTCCATAACCACTTTGTATTGAGAGTGCACTTCCTGTACCGTATACATTTGAGAAGTCACCCGCAGCCATTTGTGATACATGTGCTAAAATAAGTGTAGTATCCTGAAGGTCTGTATTACTTAATACAGCTGCTTCAAAAAGGTTTGGAATCATTCTCGCATCATCAGCACCCGCAAGTGGTGTATCAAGTCTTTGACGACCTACTTTAATATTTGTATTTCCTGTTGCATAGTTAAGGTATGCTTCCCCAAAGAAACCATAGCTATCGAATCCTGGACCGTATACTGAAGGGTCATAAGAATAACTTGTATTGAGTCCAGCAGCAGTCATTGAGGCAGCTGATTTATCATGAAGTTTGATGTGCTCTAGACCATAAGCTTTAAATCCTGCACTAAAGCCATTCCATTCTGCTGAATCATAACCGATCCATCCACCTAAAGCCAATGAATTACGATTCCCTATCGGATGATTGTTATCATACGTTCTATCAACATAGAACGTTCTGAATTGCCCAGAGAATGTCCCTACTGATTCCTCTTCTACTGCCTGTACTACAGGCTCTACTGGTTTTACATCACCTCCGGCCATAAGCAGCGTAGATGCTATGACGGATAATGCCAAGTATTT
This sequence comes from Sulfurovum sp., assembly GCA_036568165.1. Taxonomy (GTDB): domain Bacteria; phylum Campylobacterota; class Campylobacteria; order Campylobacterales; family Sulfurovaceae; genus Sulfurovum. Next base: position 7,369 of record DATCTA010000077.1, on the reverse strand, counting down.
TTTCATTTTGTCTCCTAGTATTTTTATACATTTGAAGTATGAAGAGTTGACATAGCATTAACATAGCATGTATGAAAAGTAGAGAAAATGTAGTATTAAAAAATGTTATGTGTGTATATTGGTTACAAAATAGGGATGATTTATGCTCAAAAAGTTCAGATTTGTTTTGTAAGTGTATATCCTACACCTTTAAGTGTAGTGATTAGATCCTCTTTTAGTACTTGGCGCACTCTGTGTATCTCCGCTCTTATAATGGCATTATCGACAGGACTGTCATCCCAGGCATAGTGTCTCAACATTTCAAAATCAACCACTTTATTGATGTTCTTTGCCAATAGATCGATGATCTGTGTCTGTTTTTGGGTCAATGGCTGTTCTTCTCCGTCAAAAAGCAAACTTTTACTTTCAGCATCATAACAATACATTTTAGAGATCTTTACAAATGTTTTTGCTCTGATATCTGCTATTTTTAACAATCTTTCAATATGCAAACTCAACTCTTTAAGATGAAAAGGTTTTTTGAGGTAGTCATAGCAGCCCAATGCATACGCCTGAGAGATCTGCTCTATCTCTGTGATCGCAGAGATAAAGATCGTAGGCACAAAGATTTTCTCTTTTTGGAGTTTTTCAAGTAAAGAGAGCCCATCCATACTCGGGGTATTGATGTCGAAAATAAAAAGATCATAGGTATTAGAGGATATATGCTCATAGGCTTCCTGCCCATCTTCAAATGCTGTTACTTCATAGCCAGTATCTGTCAAATACTCTTTGATAGCACTCTGGAGCATTAATTCATCTTCAAGCAATACTACTTTCATCCTACTCCCTCTTTTTTAAACCTGTAACCAAATATGGTTAACTCATCATCTGATCTTACGTCTATTTTAACGTTTTCTTTTTGACAGATAGCATAAACGATCTCCAGTCCCAATCCAAATCCACCCCTTACATCATTCTCGCGTTCAAAGGCTTTGAATATTCGCTCAGTATCTTCTATCTTAGGAGAATTCCCTACAAACTGTAAAATGATCTCATTATTTTCTTCTTTGAGTATCACCTTCACATCTGTACCCCTATGTGCATACTTAATGGCGTTAGATAGATTATTATCCACTATTCTCTGCAGCTCTTCGGGACTGAAATTGAGCCATAGTCCGCTTTGCACCTCTGCAATGACCTGATGATTGTTGCCTAGTGCGATCTCTGAAAAAAAGTCAATCCTTTCATGAAGGAACAAAGAGAAGTTCAATCGCTTTTTTCTATACTCAAATCGATCTTTTTTGACCATATAGCTCAGATCGGCATAGATATTGGAGATGATCTTACTGGCTGCTTCGATCTTAGAGAGATACCTATTTTCGCCTACTTTCATTTTAAATAGATCAATGTGTGTCATGATCACAGCCAAAGGTGTATTGATCTCATGGATGGAGTGCTTGATGAAACTGTCCTGTGCCTTTACCAGTGAAGCATTAAAGTCCTTCTCTTTTTCCAACAATATATTTTGTTCACGAAGATCTTTTGTTTTTTGTTCCACCTTCGACTCAAGCGTGAGGTTCATCTCTTTGAGTTTCTCATTTCTTTGATGGATCACAGATACCATCGAATTGATATAAGGGACCATTTTTTGAAACTCGGAAAGACGTATGTTCTCTTTATCAATCATAGCATAACTTGAAGAGGCTTTTTGAAAATAATGTCCAAAAAGAGATATCTCTTTTTTCAGTATCTTATTTGTAATGATGATCCCTATGATACCTACTATAAATAATATCCCAAGAAGCAATACCATTTTTAAAAAATACTGGTTGTGTCTGTTTTCCAATAAAGCTCTTTGCATTTGAATATGCTTTTGAACTTCATCAAGATAAACACCTGTTCCGACCATCCAACCCCAAGGCTCAAATGATTTTGCATAAGAGATCTTGGGACTCAAGGTACCTGAAGTGGGTTTAAGCCACTGGTACTCTACAAAACCGCCCTCTTTTTGTCTTGAAATATCTATAAGGTCCTTGATCACCATCACTCCATTGGCATCTTTTGTATCATAAAGATTTTTGCCAATGTTCTGCCTCTGTATCGGATCAGAAAGTACGACTCCGATAAAATCATAAACAAAGATATACCCCGTACCATCTTGCCGACCATAAAGCTGTTCAATGGAATGGAGTATCTGTCTCTTTAAAACCTCTTCATCACTTCGCTGAATATTCTCATCATAGGCAGAATTGATAAACTTCAGTACACGCATCGTATCAAAAACAATGGTGTCTTTTTGTTTCTGAATAAACTCTGATTGTATACTTTGGGCTTCTATTTCAAAGTTCTGATACTCCTTATAGGCAACAATGGATGAGAACACTATGATGACAATGAACATGATTAACATTCCCACCACATGTATGCTTGCAATGGTTCTATTTTTTAAAAATTTGATACTATGCTCCCTGAACGTTTAATGGCTAAAGATGGTTTTCTATCAATGTTATAACATCTTTTATCTCTGCATCAGAGACTTTTCCAAACTTTTTATATATCAGTTTACCTTTTTGATCAAATATCAGAATATCCGAATTGTCATCAGCAAGATCCCATTCCTTTACCAATACCTTCTGTTTGTCTTTGACATAGATGGTATGTGGAAACTTTTTTTGCTTCTCTTTGAGTTTGGACTCAATGATCACATTTGGAAGCCATGTTGCAGCAAGATTGATGATCGCAACAGAATTCACCTTATCTCTATCAAAATTTTTTGCTTTGATCGCATCAGCTAAAGGGTCATTGAGGTCTCTTTTGTCCGGATCTACATAAAAAACGGTATAAATCTTACCTTTCAGCATGGAGGATTCCCATCTGGAACCATCTATTTTTCCACCATTTTTCCCCTCAATATTCACTGCTTTAGGTACTGTCCCCAATTCAATAGCCATACAACTTGCCAGAAGAAGAAAAAATGACAAAACTCCCTTTTTCATACTGTTCTCCCTCTTTGATGATTTTTTATACTATAAAGATAATACCATGATTAGATAAACTATTTATAATATTTATGTTAGAATCTCGAAATTTAATCCACGGAGACATTTAAATGGACATTACTAAAATCGGACCAGGTGAAAATCCAGATGCTGTAAAAGCAATTATTGAAGTTCCACTCAACTCATCTATCAAATACGAAATTGACAAAGAATCAGGTGCTGTAGAAGTAGATAGAGTACTTTACTCTTCTATGCACTACCCTGCAAACTACGGTTTTGTTGCCAATACATTATCAGATGACGGTGACCCTGCTGACGTACTTGTACTTTGCGACTACCCGCTTCAAGCAGGTTCATACATCAAATGTAGACTTGTAGGTGTACTGATGACTGAAGATGAGAGTGGCGGAGATGAAAAACTTCTTGCTGTTCCTACTGAAAAGATCGATCCGACATACAAAAACATCCAGGATCTAGCTGACGTTCCTGAGCATACACTCAATAGAATCAAGAACTTCTTTGAAACATATAAAATGCTTGAGCCTAACAAATGGGTAAAAGTATCAGGTTTCCAAGACAAGGCAGCTGCAACAGCTATCTTGGAAAAAGCGATCAAAAACTACAAATAGTTTTTGAACTCTCCTCTTACGTGACTAGTCACGTGAGATTTCCGCTGAAGACAAGTGACTAACTCGCAGTGCAAGCGAAGCACTAAATGCTAAGTCGTAAAACTTAGCGTTAGCGTAGTGTTTGGATCTTTGATCTAAACACGTTCTATCAATCAAAAACCAACTTCTTTTTTTCTATTATCCAAATATCTGCTTACACCCTGAACGACACCTTGGGCAATACGTTTTTGATAGTTTGTGTTAAAAAGTCTTTTACGTTCTTTAGGATTCGTAAGATATCCGACCTCAATAAGTATGGAAGGTCTGCTGGCCCCTACTAGAACATAGAATGGTGCAGGTCTCACACCGCCGTCTTTTACATCCCTATAGTCGCTTTTTAAAGAACTTACCATATTCTGCTGTACATCAATTGCCAGCTTATTAGATTCTATAATTTTAGGGCCATTGAGTACAGCATCTATGATCACATCTTGACTTAGCTTGTCTGTACCCTGAAGAACAGATGCATTTTCTCTGGCTGCAATTCGCTGTGATCTTTCATCTCTACTATGTTGCAAATAATAGGTTTCCACTCCTTCAACTGCAGAAAAACGTCTTGTATCTGCGATCGCATTGGCATGAACAGAGATGAACACTTGTGCATCCATCTTGTCTGCTATCTTCGTTCTCTGAGCCAGTGTTAAAAACCTGTCGTTCTCTCTTGTAAGATAAACCCTGTAACCTTCTCTTTTAAACTCTTTTTTGAGTCTTTTAGTAATTTGAAGTACTACATCTTTCTCTTTTCTATCATCACACAATGCCCCACAGTCTTGTCCTCCATGTCCTGCGTCTATCACAACAAGACTGTCAGATCTATCAACAGTCGGGCCACCGCAACCCAGCATCAAAAACAGTGTGCCGAGTCCAAATATCAGTTTTATCATTTGTTATCCTAATTTTTTTAATCATATCATATTACAGATCAATTTCTTTTCTTCTGTTGTTTAAATAAATATCAACACCTTCAGCAATACCTTTGGAGATCAAGTCCTGATAGCGGGGTGTAAAAAGTCTTGTCCGTTCTGTCGGATGTGAGATATACCCTACCTCCACAAGTATAGAAGGTCTGCTGGCCCCTACAAGCACCCAAAAAGGAGCATGTCTTACTCCACCATCTTTCACTCCTCTATAACGTGTTTTCAAGTTAGTTATGATCCTGCGCTGTACATCTATTGCCAATTTGTTTGACTGAACGATTTTTGGGCCGGAAAGAACTGAATCCAATATAATACTACGGCTCAATTTTGTAGTACCTTTCAGTACTGCCTTATTTTCTATTTCTGCAATGCGCTGAGATTTGGCATCTCTAGTATTTTGCAAGAAAAATGTTTCAACACCATGTATTTTATTTTGTTTATGTTTCGGTACTGAGTTGGCATGAATCGATATAAAGATAGCAGCATCCTTCTTATCAGCTATCTTTGTACGCTGCTGGAGTTTTAAAAATTGGTCTTTTTTGCGTGTCATAGCCACACTGTATCCAAGATTTTTAAGTTGTTTTTCCAATTTTTTAGAGATCTGCAGTACCAGGTCTTTCTCTTTTTTACCTCCTGCTATAGCACCAGAATCATGACCGCCATGTCCGGCATCTATGACAATAAGTTTGTCTCTTTTAGTATTTACCGGTTTATACTTTTTGGTTTCTTTATAGGAAGCTGCTTGAGCTACTTGGTAGCGTTTGGCAGGCAGTTTATTGCCATTTTTTGGCAAAACTATATGATAATGGTCACCTGAAAAGATCGGTTGATAGGCAATAGGCTTATCATATTTATAGCCTGTGATCACAACACGAACGGTATTGGCATCATTTTGTGCCAGACGTACATTTTCTCCTAGACCCAATGGAACACGATTATTTGCTATACGTGTGTTTTTAAAATCATAGATTTCCCGATAAGGATTTTTGAGGGTAAAATGTTTAACACTGTTCTTGTCTACAGTTTTAGAAAAAAAGAGACGTAACTCTCCTTTTTCGACTATGGCTTTTTTGATTATATTCGCTGCGGGGAAAAGCAGCGTATTCAACAGCAGCAGTAATAGAAAGACTCTACTGAACTTCGGCATGTTTTAACTGTCTTCACCATTCATAAGTTTATCTATAAGCTCTTTAACGGTAATGATCTCTTTAAGACGATACCCATTCGCACCGGTAAAGAAAAGTCCTGTCTCTTTGATACCATCATAGGCATCTGTCAGCCTGTCAGCGATACAGTAACCTACGATCTTCGCTTCTTCACCTCGGTGACATGGAGCTACACAGTTTGAGATACAAGCCACTTTTGGTGCCGTACCTTCTTCTATTGATTTATGAAGCTGAGTTTTTACACCACGGGCAGGATACCCGACCGGTGATTTAAAGAGTTTTATATCCTCTTCTTTTGCATTAAGAATAATATCCTTCATTACTTGACTTGCATCACACTCTACCGTCCCGATAAAACGTGTACCCATTTGTACTCCATCTGCTCCAAGTTCCATCATTCTAACTATATCATCATGGTCCCATACACCACCGGCAGCTATGATAGGCATGGAGCCCCAGTTTTTTGCTTCTTCCACTACAGGAGGCAAGATCGCCTCTAACTGGTTCTCAGGCATAAAACACTCTTCATATTTAAACCCTTGATGTCCACCGCTTAACGGTCCCTCTACGATAACTGCATCAGGAAGCCTATTGTGTGTTTTTTGCCAACGTCGGCAGAGAATTTTTAATGCCTTTGCTGTTGATACGATGGGTACAAGTGCAACATCAGGATAATTTTTAGTGGCTTCTGGCATTGTGAGTGGCAACCCTGCCCCTGTAATGATGATATTGGCCCCCGCCCTACAAGCATCTTCAACCACACGATTGTACTCACTTTGTGCATACAGTACATTTGCGGCCAACGGTTTATCTCCGCAGATCTCTCTTGCATTGTCAAAGATCTTTTTAAGTGCCGTGTAGGAGTAAAAATTTATTGCTTCTAGTGGTCTGTGTTCTTTACCTACCATCTGGTTATTCTCGAGGTATTTTCTGTTTTTATAGACACCTGTTCCTACTGCAGAAATGACACCGAGACCACCTTCTTTTGAGACGTTACCAGCCAGCTGGTCCCATGATATACCAACACCCATACCACCTTGAACAATAGGTTTTTCAATGGTATATTTCCCAATTTTCAAAGATTTAAATGCCACTACTTCACCTTCACTTTTGCAAATTTTCTTTTTCCTACCTGCAAGATATACTCACCGGCTGTAAGATTCAACTTGTCGTCAGAGATCTTTTGCTGATCGATACTCACTGCATTTTGCTTGATATCTCTTCTTGCTTGAGAAGTAGAAGGCTCTATACCGGCATCAACAAGTGCCTTACAGATCCAGATACCCTCTTCTAACTCAACTTCATCCATCTCGGTTGGAAGTTCGTTTGATTTAAATACTTTATCAAACTCTTCTTTGGCTAGTGTAGCCAACTCTTTATTATAAAACCTTGTAACGAGTTCAAGTGCCAAATTTTCTTTGACCGTTTTTGGATGCAGTGTGCCTTTTTGGACATCCTCTTTCATCATACTTATCGTATCAAGCGATTTTTCGCTCAAAAGCTCATAATAACGCCACATCAATTCATCTGAGATAGAAAGTGTTTTTCCATAAATATCTTTAGGCTCTTCTGTGATACCGATGTAGTTGTTCAAAGATTTGCTCATCTTCTGTACACCGTCAAGTCCTTCAAGGATAGGC
>DATCTA010000076.1:0-6254 GCA_036568165.1 Sulfurovum sp. | reverse complement strand
TAACTGTATATTTGTATAACGAAGTTCTACATCCACCTCATAATCTTCTCGGTAATGTTCCCAATCGAGCATAATAGCACCCCCGAGACCATAGGCGTTCATGCGTCCGCGTTCCAGAAATTCTAAACTGTCTTCTGACAGATCAAAACGCTCTTTAAGATAGCGTCCTAAAATTGATGCATCACTCTCTATATGTCCCAATGTAAAATTAAAGATGGGTCTGAATTTGAGTTCTTTATCTTCAGTCAATGGAAAATCCCAACCGATCCCACCGGTGAGTGAAAGGCTATTCCATTTAACAGGGATTATCAATGTTTCATCATCTGCTGAAGTAACAAATTTAGGATCATAGCGTGAATAGCCTATAGTTCCTTCAAGATACAGTGGAAAATCCTGGCTTATCGTAAATCCACCGCCTAAAGTAGTTTGGCTAAGCCCAGGATCACCAGACTGAGCATCATTGATAGACAGAGAACTGGTAGTTACATCCGGGAGCACAGTAAAACCCATTAAAGTAAGTATGCCATCTTTACGATCTTTTATTATAGATTCATCAATCGGTTCTAGAGCTAAAGCATGTGTTGAGAGAATAATAGGGAGCTGAAATAATAGTACTTTGATTCTTTGTACAACGTGGTATTTCTTGACATAATTCAATTGAAATTTTAAGGACATTGTCTTTTCCCATTTGACATGAAAGCAACTATTTAATAAATTACTTTTTCTTTGTAAATTATAACTATTTTATTGCATTTATTATTGAGAAAATTAAATAATGTATTATGTTGTATTCAACCATAGGTTCGTCATTTTAATTTTATCAATTATTTTTTTTAAGTGCTTTGGACCTCTCTTCATACTCTTCTGTATCTATCTCACCATTTGCATAGCGTCTATCAAGAATATCCTGTGCTGAAGTATTTTTCTCTTGAGTTCTTGTCGATTCTTTCAAAACATAAAAAACGACAAGTATGAACACTATCAATATGAACCACATACCAAAACCCATACCCCATCCATGACCTACATAATCCATTTTTGATCCTTTATTATGATCTCTTGTTTATATTATAGATCTGATCTGTGTAACTGATGTGCAGGTAATGCTGGATGTATTTTAGTTTTTAGCTACATTACGATAATTTCAAATTTCTAAGTCGAAGTGAATTAGCTATCACAGATACAGATGAAAAACTCATAGCCGCTGCAGCAATCACCGGAGATAGGAGTATGCCAAAGAATGGGTATAATACACCTGCTGCGACAGGTACACCGACCGAGTTATATATAAATGCAAAAAAGAGGTTTTGCCGTATATTTCTCATGGTTGCCTTACTAAGTTTTATCGCCCTAACTATACCTGTAAGATCTCCCTTGATCAGGGTCACTCCCGCACTCTCCATAGCTACATCCGTACCAGTACCCATAGCAATGCCCACATGCGCCTTTGCAAGTGCAGGTGCATCATTGATCCCGTCTCCTGCCATTGCAACTATTTTACCTCTCTCTTGAAGAGATGTGACAATTTTAGATTTTTCTTCAGGTGAAACTTCGGCGTGTATCTGATCTATATTCAGTTTATCTGAGACTGCCTGTGCAGTGATCTTGTTGTCCCCTGTAAGCATCACTACTTCGATCCCTTGCTCATGCAATTGCCAGATAGCTTCAGATGTAGTCTTTTTTATGGGATCCATTACACCTACCATTCCCGCCGTCTTTCCATCCAGTGAAACGAACATAACAGTCTGTCCATCTTTTCGATATGTCTCCGATAATCCAGATAAACTCTCTGTCTCAATTCCCAGTTCTTTGAGAAGTTTTTGGTTTCCGACAGCCACTTCTATCCCATCAACTGTTCCGCTTACTCCCTGTCCGGTAATGGAACGAAAGTTTTCCATTTTACCAAAACCCAAACCTCTCTGCTTGACACCCTCTACGATAGCTTCAGCTAAAGGATGTTCACTTGACTGTTCAAGCGTTGCAACCATTTTTAAAAATAGTTCTTCATCCACTCCCTCCTCTGTATGCACTGTTACAAGCTTAGGTCTCCCTTCTGTCAGCGTACCGGTTTTATCTACGACCAGTGTATCTACTTTTTCAAGTATCTCCAGAGCTTCCGCATTTTTAATCAGCACACCCACCGAGGCACCTTTGCCCGTACCTACCATAATAGATACAGGTGTGGCCAACCCCAGAGCACACGGACAAGCGATGATAAGTACTGCCACTGCACTTACGATAGCATAGGCCAAACGCGGTTCAGGACCCCAGATATACCAGCTGGAAAAGGCAAGTAGAGCGATCACAACAACAATAGGCACAAAATACCCTGACACTACATCTGCAAGTTTTTGTATCGGTGCCCGGGAACGCTGAGCATGGGCGACCATCTCTATAATTTGAGAAAGTAAAGTATCCGCTCCGACTCTCTGCGCTTTTATGAGTAATGATCCTGTTGTATTTACAGTGGCCCCTATAACAGTATCACCCTCTTTTTTCACTACGGCAACAGGTTCACCCGTTACCATGGACTCATCGATATGACTTTTACCTTCTGTAACCACACCATCTACAGGAATCTTCTCTCCGGGGCGTATGCGTAGAACATCACCTACTTGTACCTGTTCAAGAGGAATGTCTTCTTCACTCCCCTCTTCTCTTACGATACGAGCCGTGTTAGGCGCTAACCCCAAAAGCATCTGTATAGCAGTATTGGTTTGTGAACGAGCACGCAATTCAAGCACCTGACCCAGCAGAACCAGGGTGATGATCACAGCTGATGCTTCAAAATAAACATCGACCAGACCATTTGACATTTGCATCTTAGGAGGAAAAATACCCGGGAGCAGTAAAGCTACAACACTATAAACCCATGCAGCACCTACTCCTAAAGATATCAGAGTGAACATATTGAGATTCCATGTGCGTACAGAGTGAAACCCACGAACAAAAAATGGCCAACCACCCCAAAGTACTACAGGTGTGGCAAGTACAAACATGATCCATTGCACCAATGACATTTCAAGCCAGGCAGGTAACAGTTCAGGCATCAAGTCTGCACTCATCGCCAATACAAAGACAGGTAAAGCAAGTACTGCGCTGCCCTTAAAACGCTTGGTCATATCCTTGAGTTCTTCATTTTCCATTTCATTTATGACGATATCCATAGGTTCAAGGGCCATCCCGCACTTGGGACAACTGCCTGGTACTTTCTGTTGAATTTCCGGATGCATAGGACAGGTGTAGATAACATCTTGATGGTCATTGATTTTATCTTGACGCTTTTTGGATTGGAATTTTTTTACTTCTGTATATTTTGTAGGATTTTCATGAAACGTATGCAGACAATGTTCAGAACAAAAGTAGTAGTTTTCAGATGCATATGTCGTGTGAAACTTGGAATCCGTTGAAACATCCATGCCGCATACGATGTCTTTCACTAGAGCATGCATTCTGTATCCTTTCAAGATTTAACACTATTGAGTATAGTGGAGTAGTGTGCATTTTGTGTGTATAGAAAGAGTTGTTCTAAAGTAAGAAAAAGTAAGAGTAGGCAGCCTAAATAATTAGGCTGTCGTTTTATTGGTTGTTCATCATGCCTTGGCCTTGTTTCATACCTTGTTTGTTCATCATACCCTGGCCTTGACCGCACTTCATGCCTTGTTGATTCATCATGCCTTGGCCCATTCCCTGGCCGCAGTTCATACCCTGCTGATTCATCATTCTGTGCATCATCATACATTGACAACAGCAGCAACAATGCATACAGTTATTTTGCATCATGCCTTGGCCACAGTTCATACCCTGGTTGTTCATCATATTCTGACCGCAGTTCATACCTTGCTGGTTCATCATGCCCTGACCTTGACCGCACTTCATACCTTGATTATTCATCATCATACCCTGGCCTTGGCCCATTCCCTGGTTATTCATCATACCTTGACCCTGCTTCATGCCTTTGCCTTGCATGCCTTGACCCATTTTGGAATACTTTTGACGCTCTTCTTGTGTCATGGATTGCATACGTTTTTGCATCTCTTTTCTAAAATCATCTCTTTGGTCCACAGGTACATTTCCGCGCATGTTCATCATCTCTTCTGTACTCATTTGAGAAAAGTCAGCTGCATAAAGTGAAGCAACCATTGCTGCAATGATCAATATATATTTCATCTTTTTTCCTTTTTATCTAAATTAAGATCGCCACCAGATAGATACATTTCTATCAACTCAACACTCTTCAGGCTAATTCCAGCCTTTATGTCTGACATCATAATGGTTTTCCGTGTAATATGTGTGTATGGGAAAAATCTTGAATAAAAGCATGTCTTGATACAAAAAATATGGTACACTTAGCATAATCAATATTAGCACTTTTATTATGCTAAGTGTGATAAGATATTTTGATAATTAGGGGGAAATATGGATTTTATAGAATTGGAATCTTTGCCTATCGGATTATTTGACGCTTGGTCTATCTTTGAAATCTTCCTCTTTTCCTCATTCATCTTACTTATCTCCTTTGAAATTGGATATCAGATCTGCAAATATACCTCCAATGGCAATGACAAACCGGCTTTAAACTCAATAGGACCTATGGTAAGCGGATTGTTGGGTATGTTGGCTTTTGTACTTGCTTTTACATTCGCTATGGCTTCTTCTCAACATACTCTTAGAAAAGAAAACGTTCTTAATGAAGCCAATATCATCAGTACAGCATACCTTCGTGCAGATCTGCTTGGAGAGCGAGACGCATCAAAAGTTAAAGCACTATTAAAAGAATATGTTGACCAACGTATCAATGCTGTCAATGCTATAAAAATAGGTGATAAAAAGACTATAACAAGAATGATAAAAAGATCAACAGAAATACACGATCAACTCTGGGCACAACTTATTTCAGCTCAGAAAAGAGACGCTGATCTTATTGTCGGACTTTTATTTCAGTCCATAAATGATCTTATAGATAGTCATCAAAATCGTGTGACAGCAGGATTTTACAATCGTATTCCCAGCAGTATCTGGATAGTATTGTTGACTATTTCATCCCTTACATTAATGATATTGGGAGCACAAGCAAGAATTTCAAAAAGACGTACCTTGGGTGCCGTCATCCCTTTGATCATTGCCTTTACATCATTGACTAGTCTTGTATTGGATCTTGACCGTCCTCTAGATGGTATGATAACAGTAGGACAAGAACCTATGATAGATCTTCAGAAAACCCTGGATCAAAAACCAAGTAGTTAATAATAACTACTTCATGACTTTTCTCCAATGTTTTACTATGTATCAAACATGTAAATTAATTTTGGTTTGTCCGCATTCAGTGTACAGATATCATCGCTATGCTATACTCCATTCTCATTCAAAGGAAATATTATGGCAACTAAAGATTTAACAACAAAAGATTTTAACGAAACACTTGACAATGACGAAATAGTCATTATCGATTTCTGGGCAGAATGGTGTGGTCCTTGTAGACAGTTCGCACCTGTTTTTGAAAAGGTGGCAGAAAATAATCCTGATATCACTTTTGCCAAGGTCAACATCGATGAACAACCTTCTATAGCGAACCAATTTGGTATTTACTCGGTGCCAACGCTTATGGTCAGCAGAGAAGGTATCATCCTCTTAAATCAAGCTGGTACGCTACCTGAAGAAGCGTTTGACAAGCTTATCAAACATGTTAAAGAGCTTGATATGGATCAAATACGTGAAGAGATAGCCAAAGATGAAGAGGATGACTTATAACATCTCTCTTATTTAATAAACGACTGATGAGGCTATAGATCGTCCTCATCCTCATCATCAAGATCCAGCTCCAATGGTACGATCTCTTCCAATACTTCTTGTAAATCACTTATATCTTCTGCAGGGATCTCCAAAACCATCGAGACAAATGAAACCAAAGCGTTATCGTCTATGATCTCCTGGCATGTGTCAGATGTGTTGTATATGGTAAGTACACCATCTTTTATAAGTACATCTCTAGTAGTGATACCTAGATCTGCTGCTAAATTATGAAGCTCCGGTCGTGTGAGATGAACGCCGCTGACTTTCATCGAGAATCCTGTTCTTGGTTTTAACCATGGGTACATTTTTCTTCCTGTTCTTAATATATTTCTTGAATTGCTTGTTTTGGGATTATAGCTAAAAGCATTGAATTGAAGTTTTTATATAGTTGAAGTTAATAAAGTGATGAGTCGGCCGAGACTTTGAAAGTCTCTAGAACCCTATTTATGACTTTAAACCTC
>DATCTA010000075.1:0-7792 GCA_036568165.1 Sulfurovum sp. | reverse complement strand
AGCCAAGCACGTTGCATTAAGATGGAACCCCAACGGACTTGTCCAAAAAAAGATAATCATCAATAAACTGCAGATCGAAAAAGCCAATGTCGATACGATCAAAACACTTGTCGCTTCGTTTTCCAAAGATGACAGCAATGAGAGCAATGAAAGCAGCAGTAGTGATTCTTTGGGTATCAAAGTAGATGTAGGTCAGGTATTTGTTTCGCTAGAACCGTTTGTTGAGCAGGGGATAAGTATATCAAGTACAGTACTAGATGCAAATGGTATAGCCTATACAGAGGAGAGTATAGCTGTCGATGCTTTGGCTTTTGGGATCGATTCCAATGTTACGGACATTTTTCTGGATGCAAGTCTGAAAGAGGGACAGGTTGATATAAAAGAGTTGAATATCACGAAAGTAGATGTACTTGCACTGAAAACACTGTTCATGCCTGATGGAAATGAGAGTAATATAAGTGATGCAAACGATACTGTAGTGGTGGCAGAAAACAACGCCACGAATGATGAGCCTCTGAATCCGCTTGTTCCCAAATCAGTGTACCTGGAGAAACTTGAGATCAGTATATTGCCTCTGGTCTATGATCCTGTGGATATGAAGCATTTGCACTTGAGCGGAAAAGACGCACTGTTTGATGTGGAGAACCTTGTACTCCAAAAGGCCAACCTCGATCTGCACAGCAGAACAAATCTCAGTGATGTATACTATACAACGAAGGTCAAGAATAACAAGCTCATAGGAAGGGTGGATTTCAAGCCTAAAAAAGACCTTTTCGAACTCTATCAATTGCCTGTAAGAAGTGAAGCTGTAGGGGATATCGTTTTAGATCTCAATGTCTCTGAAGAAGAGGTGGTCACAGACCTGAAAATAAGCATGGAGCAGATTCTCAAGGGAGGCAAAGATGAGTTTAACCTCGATATAGACAGTTTGCATTCACATGCAGTATACAACATTAAAGAGGGAACTTTGCAAGCAGACAGCAAAGTACTGCTCACAACACCTTATGCCAAAGATGTATTGGTCACCAATCACTTTACAATGGATAAAAAAATAGCCTACAGCGGAGAGGTCCAGGCCAAACAGATCATTGGTGTGGATGCAAAATTTGTAACACCTCTCAATAATCTGAAGGTTAGTTATGAAGGTGATGATCACAGTATCAAAACTGAGATTGACGCTGATAACCTTCAAGGGACTTTTATATCGGAAGATTTCAAAAAGGCACTCTTGCATCTGCAGAACAAAGAGACTTTGGTACTGAATGAATTCATTGAACTTCCTGAAGAATTGAACGGCACCAAAGCAAATATTGTGATCGATGCACCTTTGAGTTTTGAAGAGAACGCAACGATGACAGCTATTGCCAAGATAGAGTCCAATGTGGTAAATATGGACACAAATATCAGCTACAAAAAGAAATTAAATGTTAAATCTATTACACATATTCCAGAAGAATCACTCTTGCGGGCGTATAGCGAGGATGTAAAATGGGATCGCTTGAATCCTGTCAAGAGCAAGGTAACATTTGCAGGAAACACTATTGAAGCGAAGCTTAATGCAGGTCCTTTGGATGTCAATACAAAGTATGATCTCAATAGCACAAATGTAGAAGGAACAGTGAAACTCGGTGGGTTGAACGGAAATGTCTCAGGGAAACTAGAAGAGAAGATGAGTGTCGATACAAAGATTAGCTCGATAGATACTTTGATAGAAAGTATCAAAGAAGTGTATACGCTTGGGGATGTACCGGTTGTCAAAGGGAGCGGAGATATATCACTTGGACTTACTGAAATGAAAAAGGTTGAGATGAGATTGAGATCTCCGCAGATCATCTATCAGGCAGATCATAAAACTGAGCATATCGTGAATGACATCGATCTAACTATGAATTTAGAGGATAAAAAAGTTGTATTGGATCGATATACGCTTACCTATGCTGATCAAAAATTATTTTCTACAAAACCTTCCACTGTTATGTTGGATGATACAACGCTGACTATATCGCCTCTTTGGCTCAATGATGAATTGAAAGTAGAAGGCAAATATGACTTAAAGACAAGAAAAGGAACGATCGATGCCAATGCCGATAAACTTCATATCGCCCATGAGATCATTGATCTGGACAATAAGATAGATATCAAGACCGTCCTCGATGGAAATAAGACTTCAGTGAACGGAGAGATCATTCTTTTAGGGGGTGATATACATTATGACCTGGCTCAAAAGACCTACGCATCTGACAGTGACATCATTATCGTTCAAGATATGAAAGAAAAAGAAGCGACGCCTTTTATGGATAATCTCAGTGTAGCTGTCCAGATAAAGACAAAAAAACCGCTTGTCTATAACAAAGGCAATGTCAATATCCAAGCTGCAGTAGATCTAAGTATCTATAAGGCCTCGGGCTCTGAGCTGATGGTACTGGGGTCGGTGGAGATACTTCAAGGAGGAACCTATACATTTGAGGGCAAGAAGTTTGTTTTGGATAAGAGTTACGTACATTTTACAGGGAACCCAAATAAACCGCTTATTGAAGCCAGTGTAAAATACAAGTCCCTGAATCATCTGATCACCATTATGGTGACAGGTTCGGCAAACACGCCAAATATAAACTTCTCCTCTAAGCCTACTTTGACCAAGGAACAGATACTGTCGATCATTTTATTTGATTCTGAAGAAGGAGCAGGTACGAACAGCGGTGAAGATATGATGAAAATGATGGGTGGGGCAATGGCGAAATCTGCTCTTTCAAACTTAGGGGTCCAATTAGACTATCTTGCATTTGGTGAAGGAAGCAGTGTAGAGGTTGGTAAGAAATTGACGGATGACATCACCATTATCTATGTGAATGACGAAGTCTCTGCTGTGAAACTCAAATACAGACATGGAAAACGAACAGAGAGTGTCATTGGTGTGAGTGAAGAATCACAATCCTATGATATTATCTACAAAAAAGACTTTTAGAAGGGAAGAGGTTCATTAGACTATGAAAGTCTGTTTTTAAAATCCTCATACCCAAAATTTCGCACCACATCTACACTTCCATCTAATCTCTGGATAGCGATAGAGGGAAGTTTCACTCCATTGAAGGTTGTGGCTTTGACCATCGTATAGTGCATCTGGTCTTCAAAGATCACTTTGTCACCGATCTCAAGCGGTCTGTCAAAACTGTAATCTCCCATGATGTCACCGGCCAAACAGGTATTTCCGGCTAAACGATAAGTATACGCTTTGTCTCCGGCTTCTCCCGCATCTCTTACATCGGCACGATAAGGTATGATGATCGTGTCAGGCATATGGGCTTCAGCAGAAGAGTCCAGTATGGCTATGTCTATACCGTTATGCACGATATCAAGAACTGTGGCAATAAGCGGACCGGTCTGCCATCCTATGGCTTCTCCTGGTTCAAGATAGACCTCTACACCATACTTCTCTTTGAAATATTTGATCAACTTGATCAACTTCTGTATATCATAGCCTTCACGCGTGATGTGATGTCCACCGCCGAAGTTTATCCATTTCATTTTTGGAATGTATGCTCCGAATTTATCTTCAAAGTTTCGAAGTACATTTTCAAGGGCACTGCTGTCCTGTTCACAAAGTGCATGAAAATGCAGACCGTCGCACTGTGCCAAAATGGTCTCATCCATGTTTTCCAGCGTAGTACCAAGTCTTGAGTAGAGCCCACAAGGGTTGTATATCTCTTTAGGTGATTCAGAGTATTCAGGGTTCACGCGCAATCCAAGCGATAGATTCGGATTGATCTGTTTTGCTTTTGCAGCAAAACGGTGAAACTGTGCAGGAGAGTTAAAGACCAGATGATGTGAAATGGCGGCGATCTCCTCTATCTCCTCTTCTTTGAATGCAGGAGAATAGGTATGGACCTCTTTGTTGAATGTTTCATCTGCAAGTTTGGCTTCATGAAGACCGCTCGCACAGCATCCGTCAAGATAGGGTTTTATAAGCGGAAAACTTTTCCATAAGGCATACCCTTTGAGAGCGAGTAATACTTTGGCGCCGCTTTGTTGTTTGACATGCGAGATGAGTTGGAGGTTCTTTTGCAATTTTTCTTCTTCTAGCAGCCAGCATGGAGAAGGTAAAGTAGATAGTATGTTTTTCATGACAAATTATATCAATAGAATCCAAAATATTTTGTTATAATGGAACAAATATTTTTATAAATATGCTCAAGAGGAGGGATACAGCGGTATGGGAATAAGAGAAAATGAAAATCGTACAGCCAATTTAAGATTTAACGGGAAAGAGATACAACTTGCGGTCAAATTGCTCGATGAACTGCAAACCACCATTGATATAGTCTATTATCTTATGGAGCAGGAGAAGGAACAGGCTTTTGTCCTTATGATGTTGACGGCACAGGATGTAGATCTCAATACATTGTTGAATAACGAGAAAAGAGATACTGACATTTTGTTTGAAATCGATAAAGATGAACCGATCTATGTGATGCTTTGTCAAGATACAAAAGTAGATGGTGGCTATCATTTCGCAGAAAGAGTGATCCGAAATATACAGCTGGATGAAGGGAAAGAGATCTATTGTACGGAACTTGAAGTAAGGGCGACACACTACAGTCCGAAGCATGTAGTACTTAAATTACTTGAAACATTTGTAAAAAGCAGACAACTCAATAAGTCTAATGAAATCGTGTTTAGAAGTCTTAATTAGAGGCTTTTAAGGGATTTTACTGTAAAATCGCGTCCACATATTACCGCACGCTTTGATTCGGTAAAATATATTTAAGGATTATTTAAAATGAAAAGAACATACCAACCGCACAGTACACCAAGAAAAAGAACACATGGTTTCAGAGCTAGAATGAAAACTAAAAATGGTAGAAAAGTGATCGCTGCAAGAAGAGCTAAAGGTAGAAAAAGACTAGCTGTATAAGACTTCTAGGTAAAACCCATTAGTTCTATCAAACATTTTACTAGGATTAAAACCAGTAAAGAGTTCGACGGAGTGTATAAACACTCAACAAAGACTTGGCATACACCTTATTTTGTACTTTTCTATAAAAAGGGTAATGAGTACAAAGTAGGTTTTGTAGCCTCAAAAAAAATCGGAAATGCAGTTCATCGAAACAGAGCAAAACGTTTGTTAAGGGCACATTTCATTGAAAATATAGATCTCTTGTCTCGAGGCAGTTACGTCATGGTTGCAAAACCTGCACTGATCGAAGAAGAATATTCTGTGACTCGTAAAGCATATCTACATGCACTTAAGAAGTGTACTGCAACACAGGGCAATTAAATGTGCCCGTTTTTAACACATATAACACTATACTATCATTGATATATAATTAAAGGCATAATTTTGGAACAACAAGATTTAAATAAACGACTTCTTTTCGCACTGGTACTCTCTTTCTTGGTATTTATAGGATACAGCTACATGTTCCCTCCTGTAAAACCTGAACAAAATACACAACAAACAGCAAACACTACCCATCCAACACCTAGAGCAGACAGCAGTTCCAATGTCAATGCACCTTCAACAAGCACCGCAGCTGCAAGTGCACCGGTACAGGTAGCATCATCAGGTTTGGTTACAGTAAAATCAGATAACTTTATCATAACGTTAGATGAGTTTGGCCGTATTTCTCAATTTGAGCTTTTAGAAGAGAAGTATCATGATGAAAATGGCGAGACGCTTAAAATTTTGGGGGCAAGCCAGGTAAAGCCGTTGGAAGTAAGATTCTCAGATGTTAAACTCAATGAAGAGGCTTTTAAAACACCGTACGTAAACAATACCGGTTCAAGTACTGTTGATGTGAGCAAAGGCGCACAAACTGTGACCTTGACACAAACGCTTTCATCTGTAACATTAACCAAAAGGATCACTTTCAAGCCTACAGGAGAGTATAGTGTTGATCTGGCAACTTCCGCTGCTACACCTTATTTTATCACGCCTGGGCATAGACCTGTTGCAGACCAGTCTATGTATCTGCTTGTAAGAGGTGCATTGATCAAGGGTGCTGATAATATCATCCATACGATCGAAGATGAAGATGCCGAAGGGTATGAGAAGTTTGAAAATGCAAAGATAGCTTCAGCATTTGACAGATATGTTGCTTCAATGTTCTATGATTTTGAAAAAGGGCTGCAGGTTTCTATCTTAAAACAGGCAAACGGTGATCCTCTGATCTTTGTTCAAGGGCAGGATGAGCTGCATTTAAATGCTTATATCGGACCGAAAGAGCAGAAGATATTAAAAGCGATCCATCCGGAACTTACAGATGCCATTGAATTTGGGTGGTTCTCATTCCTTGCTAAGCCGTTCTTTGAGATTTTGATCTGGATCAATGACTATGTCGGAAACTGGGGATGGGCTATCATCATCTTTACATTATTGGTGAAACTTGTGCTATTCCCGCTTTCATACAAAGGTATGATGTCTATGCAAAAGCTTAAAGACCTTGCACCGAAAATGAAAGAGATCAGAGAGAAGTATAAAGGTGATCCTGCAAAAATGAATGCACAGATGATGGAGATGTACAAGAAGCATGGTGCGAACCCAATGGGCGGATGTCTGCCTCTCATTCTTCAGATTCCTGTTTTCTTTGCACTTTACCGTGTACTTTTGAATGCGGATGAGCTTCAGGGTGCAGAGTGGATACTCTGGATTGAGAACCTTGCAGTGATGGATCCTTACTTTGTTCTTCCTGTGTTGATGGGTGCATCGATGTGGTTCCAGCAAAAGATCACACCGACGAACTTTACTGATCCGCTTCAAGAGAAGATATTTAAGTGGTTCCCGGTGATCATGACAGTGTTCTTCATCTATTTCCCATCAGGTCTTGTATTGTACTGGTTGGTGAACAACATCTTCACGATCATGCAGCAGTACTATATCAACCATATGTATGAAAAGCATAAAGCACTGGCCATTGCAGCACACAAAAAATCGAAGGATTAATCCATGAGAAAGGTTGAGGCAGCAACACTTGAGGAGGCTTATGAAAAAGCCTCCAAAATGTTGAACTGTTCTGTTTCAGAACTTCAATCTGAAGTGATACAGCATCCTTCCAAAGGAATCCTGGGTTTTTTGAAAAAAAGTGCCATCATAGTGGCAACATGCAAGAAAGATAAAAAAGAGACCCAAAGCAGTACGGAAAATAAAAAGTCTTCCACTATTCCCACTCCCGAAGAGAGTGTAGCTTCTGAGATCATCGCAACGATCAAAGAAGAGAAACGCGATGATCAAGAACTCTATTTTGAAACAGAAATAGAAGATGATGCGATTGTTGAAAGTTTCTTTGAAGCTGATCATGAAGATGATCATGATGAAGAGCCTATCGTTTACAATGAGTTGGCACAGCTTATAGAAGATCAGCTCAAAGAGCTTCTTTCGCATTCCTGCTTTGATATCGATGTGGTTGAAGTGGATGTAAGAGACAACACAGCACTTATTTTTATAGATGGCGAGGATGCCGCACTGCTTATCGGTAAAGATGGATACCGCTACAATGCACTTTCCTATATGATCTTTAACTGGCTTCATGCAAAATATGAACTTTTCATCAAGCTTGAGATCGCTGAATTCTTGACTACACAGCAGGAAATGATACGCAATTACATAAAACCTGTTATTGAAAATGTTGAGAAACACGGTAAAGGCAAAACACGTTTTCTTGATGGCATTTTGGTGCAGATCGCCCTAGAACAGCTGCGCGAAAGATTCCCTGACAAATATGTAGCGGTCAAAACAGGCAAAGAAGGCAAAAAGTTTGTTGTCATAAACGAATTTAATACGCATAAGAGCAATGTA